>SLLJ01000187.1 GCA_007134165.1 Nitriliruptoraceae bacterium
CCCCCAGCAGCTCACGACCCTCTCAACGTCCGGTCCCGACCATCGTGGACGTGCTCACCGGCGGCCTCCAGCATCTCGTCGAGGAACGGGTGGCCGTTCCGAGCGTCAAGCAGAATCTGCGGGCGGCCACCCGGATGGCGCAGCGCGAGTTGACCACGGTCGGGGCCGGATCGAAGCTGAGTCGAGCCCAGACGAGCGAGACGCCGACCCGCAACTGCAGGGTCGTCACCTCGGCGTAGGCGCAGCCGTCGATGCGAATGAGCCGGTCGCTGGTGAGTGACCACAACCACAGCAGCCCTACAACGAGGAGAGGACCGAACATGACGGAGCAGGTGAGAATCGCACTACTCGGGTCGAAGTTCATGGGGCGCGCCCATTCGAACGCCTGGCTGAAGGTCGGGAAGTTCTTCCCGGTCGACCCGGAACCGGTGTTGCACACGGTCGTCGCCCGGGACGCCGACGAGCTGGCTGGTTTCGCGCAGCGGTGGGGATGGCGCAACACCAGCACCGACTGGCTCCAGACCGTACGGGACAACGCCATCGACCTGGTCGACATCGGCACGCCGAACCATGTCCACGCCGGGCAGGCGATCGCTGCACTGGAGGCGGGGAAGCACGTTGCCTGTGAGAAGCCGCTGGCGGGCACGTTGCAGGATGCGCAGTCAATGGTCGACGCCGCGGCGGCATCGCAGGCCCGGACGTTCGTGTGGTTCAACTACCGACGCGTCCCGGCGGTCGCTCTGGCCCACCGTCTGGTGCGGGACGGGGCCCTCGGGCGCATCTACCACGCGCGGGCTGCCTACCTCCAGAGTTGGGGCGGTCCCGATGTCCCGCTGCTGTGGCGCTTCCAGGGCGATATCGCCGGGTCGGGGGCGCATGGCGATCTCAACGCCCACCTTATCGATGCCGTCCGGTTCGTGACCGGCGAGGAGATCGTGTCGGTCGAAGGCGCGATCGAGCACACCTTCATCGAGGAACGCCAGCTGGTCGGGGACGACGCCGGTGGGGAGATCTCCGGGGCTGGAGCGGGTCGGAGCAGCACGACCGGGAGGAGCACCGTGGACGACGCGGTGCTGTTCCTGGCGCGTCTCAGCGGCGGAGGGGTGGCCAGCTTCGAGGCGACCCGGCTGGCTACGGGCTACCACAACGCCAACCGGTTCGAGATCCATGGCGACCGCGGCGCGTTGCGCTTCGACTTCGAGCGCATGAACGAGTTGGGTTTCTATGACCTGAGCGCGGATCCGGCTGTTCAGGGTTGGGCGACGATCGATGTGACCCGTGGGGGGGACGGCCACCCCTATGCGGACGCCTGGTGGCCCAACGGTCACGTTCTGGGCTATGAGCACTCGTTCATCAACCA
Source organism: Nitriliruptoraceae bacterium (assembly GCA_007134165.1). Lineage (GTDB taxonomy): Bacteria > Actinomycetota > Nitriliruptoria > Nitriliruptorales > Nitriliruptoraceae > SKJO01. The sequence goes on from SLLJ01000187.1 coordinate 1,361, forward strand.
GGCCGCGGACATCCTCGCCGTGCTCGGCGGTGGTGAGCCGCTGGTGCCACTCCCAGACTTCGGCGACGCGCTGAGGACCCAATGTGTGCTGCAGGCCGCCATCGAGTCGGCGCGCAACCGGGGGCCGGTATCGCTCGCGGAACTCTAGGTGGCTGGTGCGTCATTGGGGTCGGGCTGTCGGACGGTAGGGCTGGTGGGGGTGGTGGGAGGGTGTCGGGTTGGCCTCGCGACGGTCGCGGCGGATGGTCGGGGCTGTCCGGGGGAGCCGTCGGGCGCTGTGGTCGGTCGGTCTTGGCGGTGGTGCACTGCGCCTGCAGCGGACACGACCAACATTTGCCGGCGAACCGGGCCACACCATCGGCGTCACGGTTGCGCGCGATACCACCACCCATCAGCGCCCAGATGATGACGATCTGTCACATCAGGATGCCGAAACCTACGACCTGGCGCACGACAAGAGCACCAGCCACCCAGTGCGATTGGCTCTGGCTCGCCGTCCGAGCCGAGGTGCTGCTCGCGCGAGCCTGCGAGCAGCTCGCGGACACGTGGCCTTGACGCAGGTACTGGCCACGGTGCAGCACCCGCGCCGTGAGGTCGGCGGCCCCGCCTTCACCCGGCGACAGGGACCGGCGGACGTCGAGGGCGACGCCAGCGATCTCAGTCCCGCGGCGGATGCACGACGACCTCGATGCCCTCGGGCGACTCCGACACCTACAGCATCCCGTCCTCGAGGTGGAGGCTCAGCTTGCCGCCAACCAGCGGCACGCCCTCGATGGTCAACCGGGGGAAGGGCGCTGGGTCCATCGGCCGCAGCTGGAGCACCCCAGCTGGCACGTCCGGTTCGATGCCGAAGACCGCACGCAACGCCATCAGGGCCGCACCCGCCGCCCAAGCCTGGGGACTGCAGGCGCTCTGGTAGGGCAGCGGCCGTGAACCGTCCTTGCGCTGTTCGCCGCCGTACAACTCCGGGAGGCGGAACCCGAGGTGATAGCCTGCCGCGATCAGGCCGTGGAGCAGGTGGCTGGCCGTGCTGCCGGCGCCCACGCGGGCGAGTCCGTCGATCGCGATGGCGGTGTCGTGCGGCCACACCGACCCGCCGTGGTAGGACAGTGGGTTGAAGCGTGGTGAGCTGCTGCTGAGCCTGCGCAAGCCCCAGCCAGAGTCCCTGTCGGGCGATGCGAGCGTGCGGCAATTCGCTCCTCCTGCCACGGCTCGAGGATCCCGGTCGACAACAGATGCGCCACGTTGGAGGTGACCGCGTCGACCTGGCGCCCCGCACCATCGAGCGCGAGTGCCGGGAAACCGCCCGCGTCGTCTTCGACCCAGAACTCGGACTGGAACCGGTCACGCAGACGGCTGGCCCAGTCGCGCCACTCGGCGCCCCCGGGACGTGCGTGGGCGTCGACCATCGCTGCGCCGCCCATCGCGGCCCGGTAGGCGTAGCCCTGTACCTCGCACCGTGCGATCGGCGCAGCGACCAGCGTCCCGTCAGCGAAGCAGATGCCGTGCTCGGAGTCCTTCCACCCTTGGTTCGCCAGCCGGTGGTCACCGACCGCGGCGTAGCGCAGGAACCCGGCGCCGTCGGGATCACCGTCGTCGCGCATCCACGCCGACGCCCGCTCGGCGTGGGGCAGCAGGGCCTGCACCGACCGTTGATCGAGCCCCCAGCGCCAGGCGCGTTCCAGCGCGGTCACGAACACCGGCGTCGCGTCGATCGTGCCGAAGGAGCGCGGCGGGAGATCGCTACGATCGACCTGGGGCCCGTGACGGACCTCGTGCCGGATCTTGCCGGGCGCCTCCTCGGTGCCCGCGTCGTGACGCACCCCCTGGTTGCGCGCCAACAACCGCAGGGTCTCGCCCGCGACCTCGACCCCGAGCGGCAACGTCATCATGGCGCTCCACAGCGAGTCCCGCCCGAACAACGTCAGGAGCCAGGGGGTTCCCGCCGCGAAGTACCGGTCCTCTCCCTCCCGCACCAGCAGGGAGTCGAGGTCCGCGATGGACCCTTCGATCAACGGCTCGAAGCGGACATCGCTCCAGGTGATGCGAGGACGCGCCAACGAACCGACATCAGGACCCCCGGCACGCGTGCTGGCCGGGGGCGGGCAGAGTTCGTCGTCGGGCGAGACGGTCCCGACCCGAAGGGTGAGCTCCACCTGCCAGGACCCCTGCGCTGGCAGGGTCACCTTCCAACTCAGGACTCCGTCGACGGCATGGTCGGGCATCGGGACGACCGACAGCAGCGCGAGCTCAGCCGCCTGACTGCCGCTGAAGTGCAGACCGCCAGCTACCAGCCGACCGCCGGACGGCGAGGGGTGTCGACCGTGCTTGACGTCGAAGATGTCGGCGAAGTCGGCTGCGGCCTCGAGACCGATGCGGGTATCGATCGGACCAACCCCGTGGTTGGTCACCCGGATCTGCTCCCGCCACGTTTCCGTGACCGACCGCCGCCGTTCGATCAGCAGCGTCGGATCTGGCTCGCCCCCGATGTGGGTGCCCGGGCGCTGAAGCGGGCGCTGCCCGAGCCCAGCGGGTAGCCGCCGAGCGCGCGCGGCTCCTCGCCGTCGAGCGTCAGCACCAGCGAGCTCAGGATCCTCATGTCCTCCACGAAGACCCCGTCCCCGTACGGGCCGGGCCGGATCTGTCCGCTGCCGTTGGACCGGCAGAAGATCCGCCCGCTGACGCAGAAGACCTCGCCGTCTGGTCCGAAGGACTGGGCGGTGGCGATCATCAGGCCCGGCCGGCGTAGCGCACGGCAGCGGGCGGCATCGCCGGACCGCCGATGACGACGGGTCGACCGCCAGCAGCCGTGCACCTCCGGTCGAGCGACCGCTGGCGCCGGAGTTCCGATGCGCGATCACTGGTGGGTCGTCGCACGTGCTGGTCGGCGACGGTGGCGAACACGGCCTGATTGCTGGTGACCATCCCGCGCTCAAAAAGTGCTCGACGACATGGGCCCGGCACGCGACCCGGTCGAGGCTGCCCGCGGTCTGAACCGCAGCAACGAAGGCATCGAGGTCGTTGGGGGGTACCAGCACTCCGGTACGGCCCGAGTCGATGACCTCCAGGCTCGCACCGGCGGCGTAGGCGATGACCGGCGTACCGACCGCCATGGATTCGACCATCACCAGCCCGAAGGGTTCGGGCCACGCGATGGGGAACAGCGTCGCCTCCGCGCCGGACATGATGTCGATGGCGTCCTGCTTGGTCCCGTTGCGCACCACCTCGACGTCCGCACCATCGAGCAACGGCGCGACCTGTGCATCCCAGTAGGCCTGCCCGTCCGGCCGTGGTGATCCGACAGTGTTCTCATCACCTCACCTCCGCCGGAACTGCGGAGCGCCGCGGGGCCACGTGAGGATGTCGCGCATCCAGTCGACCGCGAGGTCAGCCGGGCGACAAGGCACGCATCCATGGACCGCAGCCGGATCATCGTCAGGCGCCTCGCCGGCACACAGGTGCCGCGCTCGACCCGGCGGCAGCAACGTCGTCCCCGGCGCGCTCGAAGGCCGGGTCCGCGCGCACCGGCCGGTCGTACCGTGCATCGTCACCAGACAACACCGCCGATTCGTGACCGCGCTGGTAGGGCTCGAACCGGTGATCCGCACCGCGGTCGCGCCCGGGACGTCGATGAACTGCTCAGGAATCCGGCCCCCGGGGTCTCCCTCCTCGCCCAGTCACGTCGCGCCCAACGGTCGCTGCTCTGTCTGGTCCTTGCCGGCCAGCCCGCCGCCACCGAGTGGCTCCAGGGTAGGAGTGCCCGTCGGAGATTCATCGTGGTGGGCCCATCGCTCGATGTCGATCCGGGGAGATGCCCGGGCTCTCGATCGATTCCATGTTCGCTGAGTACGTGCGCCACCGGCCGCGACCGATCGGGAGCGGGTCGGTGGCGTGCACAAGCTGCTGCCCGGCATCGGCGAACGCATGAACGGTGGGCCGAGTCACGTTGCAGACGGTCGCCGACGATGAGTGATCGCCTCGAGCGCGACATGAACGGCGATCACGTGCACGTGTGCGGCTGGGCGCCGTCGACCTTCGTGCGGCGCGCGACTCGAACACGTCGTGCCATGCCACCTCGCCGACGGACCAGCCCCTTGCGTGGGTAGAGCCGTCGTTGAGCGGGGGAGGTGTCGGACTCCTGGGCGCGGTCTCCACCGCGAACCGGGCGATGCGAGCGCGGATGCGTCCGCCGGCGTCCTCGAGCAGGGAGTGTCCGGCGTCAGGGATCATCTCGACCTCGCCGCAGGACGGGATCGCCCGTTCGAGGCGCTCACCGATGGAGACCGGCCGTGCTGTGTCGACCACGAGCACAGGATGATCGTGGGCGCGTGCCACAGCGACAGCTGCTCACGTGCCAACGTCCCCGCATCGTGGTGGAATCGGTCGATGGAAGACCGCTGCCCTCTCGGCGGTCCGTGAGTCGCTGGGCTTGCTGATCGGTGATCCCGCTGCGCCACCGTGCTGCGTCGGGTGCCTCAATGACGTCGTTTCGTACCTCGCCCACACGGGCACATTCGTCACCACCGGAGCGTCCCCGATCGCGGCCCCGTAGCTTCCCGCGCACCTGCCCGAGTGATGGTCTGCCGTTGCCACCCATCGAGCTGGCGGTGCGCCGCGTGCGGACCCCGCTGCTGGTCGGGCATCCGACGACCCGGGCTCGACCTCATCCGGAACGGTTCCTCGTCCTGCTCAGCACCACCCCCGGCCGGTGCAGGTCGGCGCGGCCGCAACGAGCTGGAAGTGAAGGTGAACTCGGCGACGCCGCCGGACGGTGACACTGGCTGCCATCGGCCGTCCCCTGGTGCCCGATCCGCCGGACGCGTGAACGGCGCCAGCATCCGTGGTGCGGAGTCCTGGCAGATCCATGGGGGTCAAGTCGGGGCTGCAACTGCAGCACGGCCGGGGGAGTGCCTGGTCCTGGTCGATGGGTGCTGTGGTGGCGGGCACTGCCGCGGGCCGCAGCTCACCAGCGGTGGAGCAGCCGCTCGACAGCGACCCAGGCGGCAGGTGCGGCGACGTGGACCTCGCTCCAGTTGCTGCCATCGGTGTCGGCGTCCCCGGCGAACAGGACCCGCTCCCGCAGGGCGTCGGCGTCGAGCCCCTGGTAGGGCCCGACGGGTGCGCCGACCGCGAACAGGCCGAGCACATGGGCGGTGCGGTCCTCGCCGTGGGCACCGTCGTCGTACCGTCGCTGGCCGGCCGTGGCGAAGCTGTCCGGGAAGGTGGCAGAGGTCGGGTAGAAGCGTTCGGTGAACTCGACGAACACCTTGAGGCCACCTCAGACCTCGACGTCGTCGATGGCCGCCCACTTGTCGTCGGTGAGGTGGGAACGAAGGTGATGTCCCGGTCGCGCAGGACGGTCATGGGCACGGTGACGATAGCCGCGTCGCGAGCAGGCTTGGCGGCATCGCATGCGATCGTCCCCGGGGGGCTGGCTGAGGGTGCGGGCCGGTGCGGCTAGCGATCCTCGACACCGACGATGGCGACGGTAGCGATGGCGCCGATGGCGAACTCGAGGCCCGTGGTGTCGTGCATGGTGATGCCCCTGGGGGCGTCGTGACCGAAACTGCCCGGGCTGAGGGGGCAGGGTCGATGGCTGCTCGTCGCCGCAGGCCACCACTCACCTGTCGCGCACAAAAGGCTTCGGTCTTGCGCTCTCAGCCCGCGACCCCCGGGTGCTGGTCACGTCACGACGTTCACCTCGTTCGACGGCGCCGCAGCATCGCCGTCCTGCTCGTTGTCGGGCCAGGACCGCCAATCCCGACGGCACCCCAGAGCGCACCCCCTAGCGCACCCCCTA
>SLLJ01000256.1 GCA_007134165.1 Nitriliruptoraceae bacterium
ACGACTATGTCCGCAAGCCCTTCGACCCGGACGTGCTCATCGCCCGCATCGAGGCGTCGCTGCGCCGCGCCGGTCAGGAACGCGCCCGCAATCCGCTCACCGGCCTGCCGGGCAACGAGCGCATCCTCACCGAGCTCGCCGCGCGGCTCGACGCCGGTCACGACCTCGCCCTGCTGTACCTCGACCTCGACAATTTCAAGCCGTTCAACGACCACTACGGCTTCCTTCGCGGGGACAAGGCGTTGCGCGCGCTCGCCGACCTGCTCGTCGAGGTGGTCACCAGCCACCAACCGGTGGCCGATGAAGGCACCGTGTTCGTCGGCCACGTCGGCGGCGACGACTTCGTGCTGATGTGTCCCCCGGCGCACGCCGAGCCGATCGCCGCCCAGGTCTGCTCCGGCTTCGACGCACTCGTGCCCGACCTCTACGACGCCGCGGACCGTTCGGCGGGGGGCATCGAGGTCGCCGACCGACGTGGGGTGCCTCAGCGCTACAACCTGCTGACGTTGTCGGTGGGCATCGCCACCACCGACCACCGCGATTTCGCCCATCCCGGCGAGGTCGTCACGGCCGCGACCGAGATGAAGCACTACTGCAAGGCTCGGCCCACCGTGGGCTCCGCCTATCACTTCGACCGCCGTTTCGGTGAGGACGGCGTCGACCTCGAGGTCGACCTGCCGTGAGGGCCGAGGACTGCGCGCCGTTGGTGCGGGCGATCGCGCTGGCCGAACAGGTCCGGGGCACGACGACGCCCAACCCGGCGGTGGGCTGCGTGCTCGTGCGTGAAGGCGAGATCGTCGGCGAGGGCGCGACCCGACCGGTAGGCGGTGCACACGCCGAGGTGGTGGCGCTGCGGGCCGCTGGCTCGCGCGCGCGGGGTGCCTGTGCCTACGTCACGCTCGAGCCCTGCGCGCACCACGGGCGCACCCCACCGTGCACCGACGCGCTGATCGCCGCGGGCGTGGTCCGGGTGGTGCACGCCTGCGCGGACCCCAACCCTCCGGCGGCTGGAGGTGCCGTCACCCTGCGTGCCGCCGGCGTGGAGGTGGTCGGACCCGACGCGATCAGCCCGTTGCTCGCCGATACGGTCACCGCCCAGCTCGAGGGCTTCCTCTCGGTGGTCTCCCGCGGCCGTCCCCACGTCACGCTCAAGCTCGCCCAGACCGCCGACGGTCAGCTGACCGCTCCCGACGGGGAACGCTGGATCACCGGGCCGGCTGCGCGCCGCGCCGTGCACCGCTGGCGGGCGACGGTGGACGCGGTGCTGGTCGGTTCGGGCACCGTGCGGTCCGACGACCCGCAGCTCGACGTGCGACACGTGCCGGCGGTTGTCCAGCCCCGACCGGTGGTCGTCGACACTCGGCTGCGCACGCCGTGCGATGCCCGCGTGGTCCGCCCCGGGCTGCTGCTGGTGACGGCAGCGGGCGCGTCGAAGCATGGCGCCTGGCGCGAGCGCCGGGACGCGCTGGAGGCCGCCGGCGCCCAGCTCGTCGAGGTGGCGTGCGGGCCAGATGGCCGGCTGGACCTCGCCGCGGGACTCGCGGCACTGGCCGACCACGGCATCTGCGCCGTGTTCGCCGAACCCGGCCGGCGACTGGCCGAGGCGCTGCTTGGAGCCGACCTCGTCGACCGGGTGGTGTTGCACGTGGCGGTCGGGCTCGGCGGCCTCGGGATGGCCCCGGCGGTTGACCTGCCGACCGGTCCCGGCTGGCGGCTCGAGCGGGTCGGCGGGGCGGGTCCGGACGTCGTCTGGCAGGTGCGTCGTGGGCTTGACGGCGCCCGGTAACGTGCGGGGTCGCGGCTCGTTTCACCGGGACACCCGGAGCGGGGCCGACCATCGCTGACCAGGGTCGACCAGGAGTTTCGATGTTCACCGGCATCGTCGAGGAGATCGGCCACGTCACCGCCATCGACGTCGCTGACGGCCACGCCCGTCTGCACATCGCCTGCCAGCAGGTGCACGAGGGGACCCAGGTCGGTGACTCGATCGCCGTTGCCGGCTGCTGCCTGACCGTGACCACCCTGCCCGGCGACGGCTTCACCGCGGACCTGATGGCGGCCACGCTCGCGGCCACCGCGCTCGGCGACCTCGAGGTCGGCGACGGGGTCAATCTCGAGCGCGCCATGCGGGCCGACACCCGTTTCGGCGGCCACCTCGTGCAGGGTCACGTCGACGCGGTCGGTGAGGTCGTCGACCGTGAGGAGCTGCCCGGCACGGTGTTCGTGACCGTGCGGGCGCCGAGCGAGCTCGCCCGTTACCTCGTGCCCAAGGGCTCGGTGACGGTGGACGGCACGAGCCTGACGATCGTGGATGTCACCGACGACGGTGTGCTGCGTATCGGGCTGATCCCTCACACGCTCGAGGTCACCACGTTCGGTGAGCGCCAACCCGGCGACCGCGTCAACCTCGAGGTCGACGTCGTCGCCAAGTACGTCGAGCGGCTGCTGGCCGGCGGGGCGGGCTCGCCCTACGTGCCCGCCGACCTCGCCTCCGGGGCGCCACCGGTCAGCTCCCAGGCCGCCCCCGAGGCCGCCTCCCAGGCCGCCCCCGACGGGGGAACCGTATGAGCTTCGCCACCATCGAGCAGGCCGTGGCCGTGATCCGCGACGGCGGCATGGTGCTCGTGGTCGACGACGAGGACCGGGAGAACGAGGGTGACCTCGTGCTCCCCGCGGACGCGGTCAGCTCCGAGCAACTCGCCTTCCTCATCAACCACACCAGCGGTGTGGTGTGCGTGCCGATGCTCGGTGAGGACCTCGACCGCCTCGAGCTGCCGCTGATGGTGGCGCACAACCAGGACCCCAAAGGCACCGCCTACACCGTCAGCGTCGACGCCACCGAGGGCACCTCGACGGGGATCTCCGCGGCGGACCGGGCCCGGACCTGCCAGGTGCTGGCCGACCCGACCTCCAAGGCCGAGGACCTGCAGCGCCCGGGCCACGTGTTCCCGCTGCGCTACGCGCCCGGCGGCGTGCTGCGCCGCCCGGGACACACCGAGGCCGCCGTGGACCTCGCGCGGCTCGCCGGTCGCCGCCCCGCCGGGGTCATCGCCGAGGTCGTCAACGTCGACGGGACCATGGCCCGGGTCCCCGAGCTCGAGGCCTTCGCCGCTGAGCACGACCTGCTGCTGGTCACCATCGCCGACCTCGTCGCCTACCGCCGGGAGCGAGAGCACTTCATCGAGCGGGTCGCCGAGGCCAAGCTGCCCACGCCCTACGGGCCGTGGCGGATGGTGGGCTACCGCTCGAGCGCCGACGGCGCGGAGTCGATGGCGCTGATCTGCGGTCGTCCCGAGGGCAAGGCCGACGTCCTGGTGCGGATGCACTCCGAATGCCTCACCGGCGACGTGTTCCGCTCGCTGCGCTGCGACTGCGGGGCGCAGCTGGACCTGGCCATGGCCCGCATCGCCGACGAGGGCGAGGGCGTGGTGGTCTACCTGCGGGGCCACGAGGGCCGCGGCATCGGGCTGTTGCACAAGCTGCAGGCCTACGAACTGCAGGACAACGGGGCGGACACCGTGGATGCCAACCTGGCGCTCGGGCTGCCCGCCGACGCGCGCGACTACGGCACCGGGGCCATGATCCTGGCCGACCTCGGCCTGTCCACCCTGCGCCTGCTGACCAACAACCCGGAGAAGCGGGCCGCGCTCAACGGCTTCGGGCTGTCGATCGTCGACCGGGTGCCGGTCGAGGTGCTGCCCAACGACGCCAACGAGCGCTACCTGCAGACCAAGGCGGCGCGGATGGGCCACCAGCTGTCCGGCACCGACCTGCCGACCTCCACCGGGGTCGGTGACATCGCCAAGCAGCGGCGCACCGCACCGCCGGCTGTGCAACGCTACCGGGGGGTGGGCATGGCTCCGCCTCCCCCTGAGCAACCCGAGACCGACACGGTGCCCGCGCAGGCTGCGGGCCCGGCCGACCACGGCAAGGCGGCCCGCTGACGGGCCGCCCAGGCAGCAGGCGCCGCCGCCCCGGGCGGGCAGCGGCCGAGCACGCGGGAGGGCAGTGCAGGTGAGCGAGGTCACCATCCACCGTGGCGGGCTCGACGCGACCGGCCTCAGGGTCGGCATCGTGGCCGCCCGTTTCAACGAGGCCGTTGTCGCCCACTTGGTCGACGGCGCCGTCGAAGCCCTCGTACGCCAGGGCGCCCAGCGCAGCGATCTGACGGTCGTGTGGGTTCCGGGCGCCTTCGACCTGCCGGTCGTGCTCGAACGGCTGGCGGGCAGCGGCCGGTATGACGCGCTGGTCGCGCTGGGTTGCGTCGTGCGGGGTGCGACCCCCCACTTCGACTACGTCGCCGGCGCCGCCGCCTCGGCCTGCTCCGAGGTGGCGCGGACCCACGGACGTCCCGTCGGGTTCGGCGTGCTGACCACCGACAGCTGGGACCAGGCGGTCGAGCGCTCCGGCGGCAAGCTCGGCAACAAGGGCGCCGACGCAGCGCTGGCCGCGGTCGAGACCGTCCGGGTGCTGCACCAGCTGTGAGCCCGACTGCGCCGCGCACCACCGCCAAGCAGCGGGCCATCGCGGCCGAGGAGGCCCACCTGCAGCGGGTGCACGGCCGCGTCGAGCAGTTGCGCCGCCGAGCGGACGAACGCGCGCTTCAGGCCGGCGCGGACCGCTCCGGCTCGACCTTCCAGGCCCGCTTCGAGCGTGACGTCACCGCCCACCACCATGCCAGCCGGGCGGCGCGCTACACCTTCGGGGACATCGAGTCGCTGGCCTTCGGCCGGCTCGACCTCGACGTCGGCGGCACCGAGCCCGACATGTTGCACATCGGCCGGGTCTCGGTCGTCGACGAGGACGGCGACGTGCTGCTGGTGGACTGGCGGGCGCCCGCCTCCGCGGCGTTCTACCAGGCCACCGCCGCCGATCCGATGGACGTCGCTCGGCGCCGCACCCTGGTCACGCGGGGGCCCAAGGTCCTCGACCTCGACGACGAGGTGCTCGACGCCGACGCCGCCGACCGCCTCGGGCTCACCGCCGTGACCGGGCAGGGTGCGCTGCTCGCCGCGCTGTCGCGGACCCGCACCGGGCGGATGCGCGACATCGTCGCGACCATCCAGGGTGATCAGGACCGCATCATCCGGGCGCCGGCGGCGGGAACCCTGATCGTGTCGGGCGGGCCGGGGACCGGCAAGACGGTGGTCGCCCTGCACCGGGTCGCCTACCTGCTCTACGGCGACCGGGAGCGCTTCGAGGGACGCGGGGTGCTGGTGGTCGGTCCCTCGCGGGCGTTCACCGAGTACACCGCCCGGGTCCTGCCTTCGCTGGGGGAGGACCGCGTCGTGCAGCGTCCGTTGGCGGCCTTCGCGCCCACCGGCCTCGAGGTCGACGGCTGGGACGACCTCGAGGTGGCGGCGATCAAGGGCCGGGCCGAACTCGCCGAACTGGCCCGGCGGCTACTTGTGGCCACCCGCCCGCCACTGCCGCCGGCCACCCGCGTCACCGTGGCGGGCACCACGGTGGAGGTTGCCGGCGCCGACCTCGAACGGCTGCGCACCCGGCTCCTGGAGCGGGTCGCGATCCAAGGGTCGGGGGAGCACAGCTACCACGCCCGGGCCGCCGTTGCCGAGACGTCGCTGGTGGCGCTGCTGTGGCGCCGGTGGCGTGACCGGCACCGCGCCGGCGGCGGCTCCGCACCCGACGAGCACGCCGAGACCGACTTCGTCGCGGTGCTCGACGAGACCGCCTCGGTGACCATGCTGCGCCGCTGCTTCTGGCCGCCCACCACTGCCGAGCGGGTGCTCGGCCCGCTGGCGCGTGGCGAGATCGACCTGGTGCCGCTGGCCGAGGGGTTGCTGTCGGCGGCCGAGGTCGGGCAGTTGCGCGCCGCGTGGGACGCCGCCGAGGGCTGGACGATCGACGATGTGGCGCTGCTCGACGAGGTCGACACCCTGCTCGGCCCGCCGGTCGCCTCGACCGGTGGGACACCGGCGGACCGGCCGGGTGTGGCAGGATCGGGTGTCCGGGGAGCCGGCGGCCGGACAACCGGCGGCCGCCACCCCGCCGACGACGGCGGGATCCGGCTCCACAGCGACGAGCTGCGCGTCGAGGTGGCACGCCCCGACGTCGCCGACCCCGGCTACCGCGATTTTGCCCACGTGGTCGTCGACGAGGCACAGGACCTCACCCCGCTGCAGTGGCGCATGATCGCCCGGCGGGGTCCCTACGCGTCCTGGACGGTGGTGGGGGACCTCGCGCAGCGCAGCCGGGCGGACGACGCCGGCTGGGACGAGGTCGCGGCGGCCATCGGCCGGCGCGAGGTCGTGCACCGCGTGCTCGGAGTCAACTACCGCACGCCCAGCGAGATCGCTGCGGTCGCCCGCGACGTGCTGCGCGCAGCCGGCAGCGACCCCGCCGGGCTGCCCGCTGCCGTGCGTGAGGTCGGCGAGCGCCCCTGGCTGCTGCGTTGCAGCGACCTGCTCCCCGCCGTCGCGCAGGTGGTCCTGGACCGCCTCGGGGCCCGGGACGGGACCCTGGCGGTCATCGTCCCGGCGCTCGAGCGCGAACGCACCGACGCGGCGGTACGTGCCGCCGTGCGGCGTGACCTGGGCGAGAGCAGCGAGCAGCGGGTGGTGGTACTCGACGCGCGCACCGCCAAGGGCCTCGAGTTCGATGACGTCGTGGTCGTCGCCCCCGACGTCATCGCCGGCTCGGCGCCTGGCGAGGACTACGGCACCCCGATCGGCCTGCGTCAGTTGTACGTCGCGGTGACCCGGGCGACCCGCACGCTGACGATCGTGGCCGCCCCCGCTACCCGCATCCCCGGGGAGCGCCACCTCGAGCTGCGCCCCTAGGGCAGCCGGGGCGCTCCGGGGGCGTGCGCTCACAGGTGTGCGTAGACGTCGTCGAGGTCCAGTCCGCGAGCCAACAGCAGAACCTGCAAGTGGTAGAGCAGCTGCGAGACCTCCTCGGCGAGCCGCTCGTCCCCCTCGTGCTCGGCGGCCATCCAGACCTCCGCGGCCTCCTCGACGATCTTCTTGCCGATGGTGTGCACGCCCGCGTCGAGCGCGGCCACGGTGCCCGAGCCCGGCGGGCGCCGACGGGCCTTGTCGCTCAGCTCGGTGAAGAGCTGCTCGAAGGTCTTCATGGTCGGTGCTCCGTCGGGTGGCTGGTCGGTCGGGTGGCTGGTCGGTCG
>SLLJ01000080.1 GCA_007134165.1 Nitriliruptoraceae bacterium
ACGGCGCTGACCCTGAGCCTGATCGGCGTGCTGGTGGTGGTCGGAATCGGGCGGTTGCTCGGCGCCCGCCGGGAGGTCGGCCGGAGCTTCGCGCTGGTGCTGGTCGCCGCGCTTGCCGTTCCAGGCGTGCTGCTCATGGTCCCCGAGCCTCCGCCCACGCACATCGAACGGATCGTGGTCGACGAGGTCGCGCTCGACCTGACGGTGTCCCCGCTCGAGCCGGGACCCAACGAGGTCCACGTGTACGCTTGGCAGCTCACGGGCGACGAAGTCGAGCTGGTTTCGGCCACCGCGCAGGTCGTCGGCGCCGCCGGGTCCGCTACCGGCGCCCAACGAACACTGTTCGAGGTGACCGGCAACCACCGGCTGTCCTACGAGCTCGAGCTGCCGCCCGGCGAGTCGTGGGTCGTGGCCGTGACGGCGGTCACCACCGACGGCCACCCCCGAACGGCGACGTTGGAGCTTGAGGCCCCGTGAACACCTCCGAGCCCGATCCTCCCGCAGCCGGTGACTCCGCGGCATCCAACCGACGGCTGATCACCGCCCTGACCGCACTGGTGGTGGTGGTCGCGTTGGCCCTGCTGGTCTCTGCGCTGATGTCCGCGCTGGGCTCCGAGGAGCTGGTGGTCGAGGTCCCGCCGGGCACCGCTGAGCGGATGGCCGCCGGTGAGCAGATCGAGCTGCTGCCTCGCACCCTGGAGGTCGGGGTCGGCGACCGGTTGGTGGTCGTCAACCGCGACGAGGTCACCCACGAGGTCGGCCCCTACACCGTCGCTGCCGGGCAGACACTGGCACAAACCTTCACCTCTCCGGGAACCATCGAGGGCCTGTGCACCCTGCATCCCAGCGGTGCGATCACCATCGTGGTCCGTTAGGCCCTAGTGCTCAGGGCTTGTTTCCGTTCCTCGGCGGAGGCTATCGTCCCCGCTCGCCCGCCAACCGGCGGGCTGGGTCACGGCCAAGCGCCGGCCCGCACCAGCCTCGGCGCAGGTGCGGGGGGGTGCTGATCTCAGCCGTGCGGCAAACGGTGAGCAGCTGGGAGGCAGAATCCGTGGAAACGACGCCGGACGTCGGACACGACGCAGACGAGGAGCTGCACCACCCGCGCGGCACGCTCCTGATCATGGGGCTGTACCTGCTGTCGATGGTTGCCACCTGGGCGTGGGTCTTCCTTGTCCTCGAGGGACGGACCTGACATGGGACTCCAGATCGAGAAGGTCGAGAAACGTTTCGTCTGGGCCACCGTCGGCGCACTCGCGCTGGGGGTGGTCGCCATCGGCTACTCGGTGACCGAGATGGGGGTGCACCTGCCGGGTCACGACCACCGCATCGATCCGATGCAGGTCGTGCGTGGTGAGGCCGCACCCTTCGACGAGCCCGGGCTGCACGAGCGTGAGGACGGCACCTACGAGGCGGTGATCGTCGCGCAGGCGTTCAGCTTCGAGACCGGCGAGACCATGATCGTGGAGGATGCGGCCACCGGCGCCGATCGGGAGATCGGCGTGCTGCGCATCCCCCGCGGCGCCACCGTGGACGTCGTCGCGACCTCCCGCGACGTGCTGCACGGCATGAAGATCCTGGGCACCAACGTCAACGTCATGCTCATCCCCGGCCACGTCACCCGGGTCACGCACACGTTCGACGAGCCCGCCGAGCTGCAGCTGCTCTGCACGGAGTACTGCGGGCTCGGACACAACCAGATGTTCGCCATGGTGGTGGTCGAATGAGCGCAGAAGCGATCGGGATCCAGCCTCCCCGCACCGGTGAGGAACAGACCCAGCGAACCTGGCTGAAGTGGCACCTGTACCTGGGCTACGTCGGTCTGGCCATCGGCGGGCTGATGGGCATCGGCCAGGCCATGGACCGGCTGGGCATCGACGTCTACGGCACCGCGGTCATGAACTACTTCCAGGGGCTCACCCTGCACGGGGTGACCCTGGTGATCGTGTTCACGTTCACCTTCTCCAACAGCTGGGTCGCCCTGGCCGCCATCCGCGCCTTCGGCCGCCCGCTGGTCAACACCCGGCTGGTGATCGCCTCCACGCTGCTGTCCGCGGCCGGCGTCGTGCTGGCGGCGATTCCGATGCTGCTGGGCAACGCCACGGTGCTGTTCACGATGTACGCCCCGTTGCAGGCGTCGTTCTTCTTCTACCTCGGCGCCACCCTGCTGGTGGTCGGCACCTGGGTGACGTTGGCGGCCCTGCTGCTCACTCGCAGGGAGTGGAAGGCCGACAACCCGGGGCGCGCCACGCCGTTGGCGGCCTACATGGGCATCGTCACCTACATCATGTGGTCGATGGCCTCGGTGGGGATTGCGATCGAGATGCTCGCGTTCCTGCTGCCCTGGTCGCTGGGGTTGATCGACACCGTCGACCCGCTGACCACCCGCACGTTGTTCTGGATGAGTGGTCACCCGATCGTCTACTTCTGGCTGCTGCCGGTCTACATCTCGTGGTACCTGGTCGTTCCCCAGCGCGCCGGGGGGCGGCTGTTCAGCGACGGGGTCGTGCGGGTCGTGTTCCTGATGTTCCTGCTGCTGTCGACTCCGGTCGGATTGCACCACCAGTTCACCGACCCCGGGATCCACCAGGGCCTGAAGTTCGCGCACGGGCTGATGACCTTCGGGGTGTTCCTGCCCTCGATGATCACCGCGTTCACCCTCATGGCCGGTCTCGAGGATGGTGCGCGCCGCCGGGGCGGGACCGGGCTGGTGGGCTGGATCCGCAAGCTGCCGTGGGGCGACCCGGTCGCCACCGGGCAGCTGCTGGCGATGCTCGGGTTCATGCTCGGGGGGATCAGCGGGCTGATCAACGCCAGCTACACCCTCAACCTCGTCGTGCACAACACCTCGTTCGTGCCGGGGCACTTCCACCTGACGGTGGGCACGGCCGTGGCGCTGTCGATCATGGCGCTGACCTACTGGCTGGTGCCCCACTTCACCGGCAAGTCGCTGTGGAACCGCAAGGCGGCGCTCGCGCAGGTGTGGACCTACTTCGTCGGGGTGCTGATCTTCAGCCGCGGGCAGATCGCCAGCGGCATCGAGGGCCAGCCCCGTCGGTTGCATGCGTCCGGTGCCTCGTTCGGCAACGAAGCCTGGGCGCTCGGCGATCTGATGACCGGCGCCGGCGGCCTGCTGATGTCGGTGTCCGGGGTGTTGTTCTTCGTCATCCTCGGCCAGACACTGCGCAGCAAGCAGACCGCCACGCTCGAGGAGCAGACCCTGGAGTTCTCCGAGTTCCTGCATGACGATCGCTCCAGCCCGGCCGTGCTCGAGCGCCTCGGGCTGTGGACGGCGGTTGCCGCCCTGCTGGTGCTGGCGGCCTACGTCCCGGCCTTCATCCAGCAGGGGTTCGATCCCACCTCTCCCGGCTTCACGTTCTTCTGATCCCCCTCCCACAGACAAGGAACCATCATGCGCACCACCCCACGACTGCTCAGCCTGATGCTCATCGCAGCGCTGGCACTGATCGTCGCCGCCTGCGGCGGTGACGACAATGGAGACGGCGAGGCCCAGACCTCCGTCACCATCCTCGGCAACGACGCGCTGGCCTACGAGCCGGATTCGCTGACCGTCGCCGCCGACACCGAGATCACGCTGACGCTGGAGTGTGGTCCGACCGTCGAGCACGACTTCATCATCGAAGGCTTCGAAGGCGACCGCCAGATCGCCCTGTGCGACCCGGGCGGCTCCGACACGGGCACCTTCACGATCGCGGCCGGCACCTACGACTTCTACTGCAGCATCCCCGGCCACCGTGAGTCGGGCATGGAGGGCGTGCTGACCGTCAGCTGACCGGCTCATCAGGAGCAGCCGGACGGGGCCGGGGCGTGTCGACGTCCCGGCCCCTCCGGTTGGGCGGGTGCAGGAGGCCCCCGCGCGGGTAGAGTCCAAGGGGAACACCGGACACCACGCGAACAAGGGAGGACCCGGTGGGCAACGCACGGATGTCGAAGAAGCTCGGCAAACTCGAGAAGAAGGCCGACAAAGTCCGGTCCAAGGCGGAGAAGAAGGGCAAGGACCTGCAGGAGTTCGCCGCGGACCGCATCGACGATCTGACCGAGGACGACAAGGGCGGCAAGAAGGGACTGCTGTTCGTGCTGCTGCTCGCTGCCGCAGGTGCGGGCGTGCTGCTCAAGCGCAAGCGTGACCAGGAACTCGACGAAGCCCTGTGGGAGGAGCCCCGCTCGCTCTGAGCCGGGACGACTCAGGTTCGGCCTGCCACCCGGTGTTCCCACCGGGTGGCATCGTCGTGGCCGCCGAGCCGGGTACGACGGCGGTCGTATCAGCAAAGGATCCGAGCATGTCCGCATCCTCCACCGCCGACAGCCGCCGGGTGGTCATCACCGGAGCGGCCGGCAACATCGGTCGTGCGCTCGTCGAGGCCTGCCTCGCGCGCGGCGACGAGGTCACCGCCATCGACCTCGCCGAGCAGCACGATCCGCGCGTGCATGTCGTGCGTGCCGACCTCACCCGGCCTGGCGACTGGGAGCAGGAGCTTGCCGGTGCCGACCTCGTCCTGCACACGGCCGCGATCGTGGCCGAGGCCGGGGACCGCGATCGTTTCATCGAAGTCAACGTCGTGGCCACCCGCCGGGTTGCCGAGGCGGCGGCCGACGCGGGGGTGGGGCGCCTGTTGCACCTGTCGTCGATCGTGGTGTACGGCAACCGGTTCCCGGCCGGGTCGTTACGTACCGAGTCCGATCCCCTGGTACCCACGGGCGGGCCGTACACCGACACCAAGATCGCCGCGGAGCACGCGGTGCTCGCGGTGTCCGCCGAACGCGACCTGCCGATCACGATCGTGCGTCCTGGGGACGTCTACGGCCCCCGCTCGGTCCCCTGGGTGCTGCGGCCCCTGGCGATGATGCGCCGCCGGCAGTTCGTGCTGATCGATGGCGGCCGTTGGCCGCTGTCACCCATCCACGTCGACGACCTCGTGGCCGGCATCCTGGTGGCCGGGGACGCCGAGGTGGCCGCAGGCCGGACCTACAACCTCGCCGGGCCGCCGGTCTCGGCGCGCAGTTTCTTCGCCCACCACGCGCACCACACCGGGACCCGGCTGCGCTCGCTGCCCCGTCCCGCGGCGCTGGCGGCGTCCGAACTCGCCACGCGGGCGGCGACACTGGCCGGCCGCAGCGCGCCGTTCAGCCCTGAGGCGATCGAGTACGTCACCCACCCGGGGGGCTACGCGGGGGATCGGGCGGTCCGTGAACTCGGGGTGAGCCCGACCATCCCGCTCGAGGAGGGGCTGCCGGCCTGCCTCGTCGCGGCAGACCAGCCGGGCTGACTTCCACGGATGTGAGCACAGCTGTGGAAATACATGCCGGTGCTTCGTCCACATACCCACAGAGTTGTCCCCAGAGCCGTTCTTGGACGCGCGCTGTTCGCTCCGTCGCGCGCTCACTGATCGGTATTCGGATGTGGGAGCGGCTTCCGGGTTGTGTTCTCCGAGGGCGGTCGTAGGGTCGAAGGGGCGGGGCCGATCGGGTTCCGCCGCTCATTCGTCGCGCGGTGTTCCCGCTCCGCTCGCGGCGTCGCTGCCGACCAAGGAGGCTCCATGCGCCCGTCACACCGACTGTTGACCCCGCTCGCGGCCGTTGCGGCCTTCGCGCTGCTGGCCGCTGCCTGCGGGGAGGGCGACCCTGTCGACGTCGACGATCCCGCCGTGGAGGACCCGGCCGAGGACCCGACGGACGATCCGGTCGACGACCCGGTCGACGATCCGGTCGACGACCCCGACGAGGAGCCGGCGCCCACCGCCGCCGGCACGCTGGTGGCCGCCATCGGCGGGGACCCCGACCAACTCGATCCGCACCTGACCACCTCCTCGTTCGCCTTCACCGTGCTCGAGAACGTCTACGACACGCTGGTGCAGCCCGGTGACGACCTGACCATGGAGCCCGCCCTGGCGGAGTCGTGGGAGGTCTCCGAGGACCTGCTGACCTGGACCTTCTCGCTGCGCGACGGGGTGAGCTTCCACGACGGCTCGCCGTTCACCGCCGAGGACGTGGTGGCTTCGCTGGAGTTCATCGCCGCCGAGGGCGCCAACGGGTGGCGGCTGGAGGCCGTCGACGAGTACGTCGCCGTGGACGACCTGACCGTGGAGCTGGTGCTCAACCGTCCGGCACCCAACCTGCTCGAGCAGATCGGCCCGTTCAAGGGCATGGCCATCGCCCCGGCCGCTGCGATCGAAGCCGGCACGCTGGGCGACGAACCCATCGGCACCGGGCCGTTCTCCTACGTGTCGTTCAGCCCGGGTGACTCGGTGGTGCTCGAGGCCTTCGACGACTACTGGGGCGAGGGCCCGTTCCTCGACGGCATCGAGTTCCGCGTCATCCCCGACGAGCAGGTCAAGCTGACCAACCTCGAGACCGGTGAGGTCGACTGGATCGACTCGGTTCCCCCCGAGCAGCTCACCGCGCTCGAGGGCCGCGACGACCTGGTGGTCGGCCGGGTGGCCGGCAACGACTACTGGTACCTGGCGTTGAACCATGACCGGGCGCCGTTCGACGACCTCGAGGTGCGCCGCGCGATCGCCTTCGCGCTCGACCCGGCCACTATCGCCGAGGCGACCAACTTCGATGCGGCCACCCCCAACGAGACCGCCATCCCCGAGACCAGCTTCTGGTACCTCGACTACGCGCCGTTCGGCTTCGACCCCGACCAGGGCCAGTCGCTGCTCGACGAGGCCGGTGTCGAGGACCTGACCATCGACCTGATGGTGACCAGCGAGTTCCCCGAGACGGTGACCGCCGCGCAGGTGATCGCCAGCCAGCTCGAGGCGATCGGCATCGACGTGGAGATCCGTACCGAGGACTTCGCGACCTGGCTCGCCGACCAGGGTGAGGGCGAGTTCGATGCGTTCATGCTCGGGTGGCTCGGCAACATCGACCCCGACGACTTCTACTACGCCCAGCACCACTCCACCGGCGGGTTCAACTTCCACGGCTACGCCAACGCGGAGGTCGACGAGCTGCTCGACGCCGCCCGCGTGGAGCTCGACGTGGACGCCCGCAAGGACCTCTACGACCAGGCCGTGCAGCTGATCGTCGACGAGGTCTCCTACCTGTACTTCTACAACCCCGACATCACCGAGGCGTGGTCGCCGGACGTGACGGGCTACGTGACCCGTCC
>SLLJ01000365.1 GCA_007134165.1 Nitriliruptoraceae bacterium
CACGGCAGCGGCGGCGCAGTGCAGCCATACCCCCGGCGGCATGCTCGGTGGCGGGGCGGGGCGCACGCGGGACTGCAGGCCGGCCGCGACCTCGGCGGCGACGCGGGCGCCGGCCGCCGGTGGCAACGCGCCAAGCCGGCGGAGGGTCTCGCGCAGCGTGGCGTAGTCGGCGGCCGACAGGCGGCTGACGTCGAGGCTGGCCGTGTAGGCCTCTGCGCCGGGGGGCGGCGCGAAGCGTTCTGCCCTCGCCCGCTCACGACCAGTGCGCTCGCGCACCACCAGCGTGCCGGCGGCGAGGTCACCCAGGCGCTGGCCCCGGGCGGTCACCAGCGAGGTGACCACCGCGCCGGCACCCAGCGTGCCGAGCAGTTCGAACACTCCGAGCAGGGCGCGGATGGTCGCGTGCCGCAGACCGATCGGAGCGCCCTCCACGGTCACCACCCGCAGCCCCAGCGCGCTCTTGCCCGGGGTCCGTCCGCGGGTGAGCGTCTCGAAGCCGATCGGGTAGCCGAACTGCAGCGCGAAGGCGAACAACAGCAGCAGGGCCAGGCCGAGCCAGCCAGGCACGAAGCCCGAGACGCCAAGGATCCCCTCGGCCACGGCGATGAGCAGCAGCCCGGCCACGACCACGGTCAGGTCGACCAACGCCGCCAGCGCGCGGGTTCCGACGGTGGCGGTCTCGAGGTCGAGTGGCACCGCATCAGGCGTGACGACCGCCCCGCGAGAAGGGCCGACGGTCGCGCCGGAGGCCGGACCGGCGCTCGGGCGCGCGGTGCCCGGCGGGGGGTGGACCACCTCGACGTCTCCTACACTGCGGCCCGCACCGTACCGGGGGTCGCGCCACGGATCTCGACGGCTTCATCAGCACCAACCAGCCGGTCTGGGACCGCCTCGAAACGCTCGTGCGCCGGGCCGGACCGGACCCCGGTCGGCTGGCGGGCGGCGAGCTCGAGGAACTCGTGCGCCTGCATCTGCGCACCTCGTCTCACCTGTCGACCACCCGCACCCTGTACGGCGACCCGGCACTGTCCCGACAGTTGAGCAGCCTGGTCGCCCGCTCGTCGGCGCTGGTGCACGGGTCGCGTTCTCGCAGCTGGGCGACGCTGCGCCGAGGGCTGACCGAGACCTTCCCGGCCGCGGTCTGGCACGCCCGGTGGCCGATCGCGGCCAGTGCGGCGGTGTTTGCGCTCAGCGCGCTGCTGGTGGGTGTGTGGCTGGCGACCACGCCCGCAGCTTACGAGGCGGCGATGCCCAGCGAGGTGCGCGAGTCCTACCTCGAACGCGACTTCGAGGCCTACTACTCCTCGGAGCCGGGAACCACCTTCGCGGCCCGGGTGTTCACCAACAACGCGGCAGTCGGCGGGCTGGCCTTCGCAGCCGGGGTCGGCTTCGGCGTGCCCACGGTGTTGGTGCTGATACTCAACGGGGTCAACGTCGGGATCGCGGCCGGGATGTTCCACGCCGCCGGCGACGCCGGCCGGTTCTGGGGGCTGATCCTGCCCCACGGGCTGCTGGAGCTGACCGCAGTGTTCGTCGCCGGCGGGGTGGGCCTGCGTCTGGGCTGGGCGCTGATCGCGCCCGGGGACCGTCGGCGCCGCGACGCGCTGGCCGAGGAGGCGCGCCGCGCGGTGGTGGTCGTGATCGGCCTGGTGGCGGTGTTCGCGGTGGCGGGGGTGGTCGAGGCGTTCGTGACCCCGGCGCCGTGGCCGACCTGGGCGCGGGTGGGTACCGGGGTGGTGGTGTGGCTGGCGGTGTCGGTGCCGGTCGTGCTTGCCGGCCGGCGGGCGGCCACCCGGGGGCTGACCGGCGCGCCGGGCGAGCAGCCCCTCCCGGCTCGGGAGGCGGCACCGGGTCACAGCAGCCCACGGGCCTTGACGTCGAGGTAGACGTCGACCAGGTCCCCGGGAAGCTGTCCGGGCAGCGCGTCCACCACGACCGCACCGGCCCCACGCAACCGGGCGGCGGCCCGCTCACGCTCGGCGTGCACAGCGATCGCCGCCGCGGCGCGGTAGGCGTCACCGGCGCGGTGCACCGGCCCGGCGCACAGCGCCGCGACCGCCGGATCACGGACCGAGGCCACCACCACCGCGTGCTCGCGGGTCACCAGCGGCAGGGCCGGCAGCAGCGTCTCCTGCACGGCTTCGGCAGCCAACTCCGTGACTACGACCAGCAGTGCCCGTCGGCGGAAGCGCGCCAGGGTCTCGCGAAAGGCATCCCGGTAGCCGCTCTCGGCCAGCTCGGGTTCGAGCTGATGCATCGCCCCCGACAACCGGCGCAGCTGTCCCGCGTCGCGGCGGGGGGCGATCACCTGCTGCACCCGGGCACCGAAGGCGATCATTCCGATGCGGTCACCCAGCCGGGTGGCCACCGTCGCCAGCGCGAGGGTCGCGTCCATGCCGTGGTCCAGTCGCGGCACCCCGTCAACCAGGCCCGCCACCACCCGGCCGGTGTCGAGCAGCACGACCACGCGCTGGTTGCGCTCGGCCCGGTAGGTTCGTACGACCGGATGGCCGGCGCGGGCGGTCGCCGCCCAGTCGACGTGCCGGACCTCGTCGCCCTGCACGTACTCGCGCAGGGCCTCGAACTCGGTGCCGCCTCCCCGACCCCGCACCGAGCGCAGCCCCTGGTCGAGGATCCGGGCGCGACGTAGCCGCAGCAGCGCCGCCTCACGGGAGCGGAAGCTGGGATGAACCTCGAGGCGGCCGGGCAGCGACCGTTCCGCCTGTCGCACGGCCAGTCCCCAGGGTCCCTCGACCCGCATCGTCACCGCGGTGGGCCGGAAGGTCCCGCGTCGGGTCGGGGTCAGGCTCGCCGTGGCGTGGACCCGCCCGGTGGGGGGCACGGTGATCTGCACCCGACGGTCCGAGGCTCCCAGTGACGGCGCGAGCTCGTCGGCCAGGGCGACGCGCAGCGCACGATCCAAGGGGTTGCGCAGCGTCCAGCCGACGCTCGCCGTGGCATCCAGGGGCACCACGGCCGGCAGATCGCGGGCCAGCCCCACTCGCCAGGGGGCGGGCGCCCGCCAGCCGTCGACCGCCACGAGCAGCAGGACCACCCCGACCACGACCACGCCGGGCAACGGCGCGGGGGCGGCCAGGACGGCGAGCCCGGCGACGGCGAGCAGCCCCGCGGCCCGCCCGGTGGGCACGGGGATGTTCGCCGACCACCAGCGGCGCGTGCCCCGCGCGGGTGGGGCCGCCGGACGGGGTTCGTCGCTCACCGCGGGACCGGCACGCTGGCGAGCAGACCATCGAGCACCCCGTCCGCGGTCAGCCCCTCGAGTTCGAGTTCGGGGCGCAACTGCAGACGGTGACGGAAGGTGGGCTTGACCATCGCCTTGACCTCGTCGGGAGTGACGAAGCTCCGGCCCGACAGCCAGGCCCAGGCCTTCGCGGCGTGCAGGAGCATCGCCGCCCCGCGGGGTGACACCCCGAGGTCGACCGCAGGGGCGGTGCGGGTCGCGCGAGCGAGGTCGACGACGTAGTCGCGCACGACCGGCTCACAGCGGATCGCACGCACCGCGTCGCGCGCGACGGCGAGCTCGTCAGGGCCGGCCACCGGCCGGACCGCGTCGAGCCCCGTGGCCGCGACGTCGGAGCCGCGGTCGTGGCGAGCGAGAACCTCCTGCTCCTGCTCCCGGGTCGGGTAGGGCACCAGCAGTTTGAACAGGAACCGGTCGAGCTGCGCCTCGGGCAGCGGGTAGGTGCCCTCCTGCTCGACCGGATTCTGGGTCGCCACCACCAGGAAGGGATCGGGCAGCAGGTGCCGCGTCCCGTCGACCGACACCTGCCGCTCCTGCATGGCTTCGAGCAGAGCAGCCTGCGTACGCGCCGGGGTGCGGTTGATCTCGTCGGCGAGCAGCAGGTTGGTGAACACCGGCCCGCGGCGGAAGCGGAAGCCGGTGCCCTCGGCATCGAGGATGGTCTGGCCGGTGACATCCGAGGGCATCAGGTCGGGGGTGAACTGCACCCTGGTCGAGGCCAGCTCCAGCGCGCCCGCCAGCGTGGTGACCAGCAGAGTCTTGGCCACCCCCGGCACCCCCTCGAGCAGGACGTGGCCGCGGACGAGCAGGGCCGCGACCAGCCCGCTGACCACCCCGTCCTGGCCGACCACGACGGTGGCGATCTCCTTGCGCAGCGCGGTCAGCGCCGCTCGGGCCGCTTCCTGCTCTGCCGGGACCGCTGCCCCCGCCCCGGCGGGCGGAGGTGGAGGTCCCGGCGCGGCGGGCGGCCCCGACGGCGCGTCAGGGACGTGCTGGTCAGCAGAGGAGGTCACGGGGCACTCCGATCGTGGCCGGGGATGATGTCAGGCTCACCGCAGGTCGTGGTCGCCGGTTCCAGGTGTGAGGCGGGAACCCAACACGTGCACGGCACGGGCGATCCCGACCAGCGTCTGGTCGTCGGGCACGGGGGTGTCGGTCAGGGCGGTGAGGGTCAGGCGCGCGTCGGTGCCGGTACGCCGCGCGGCCAGGACGGCGAGGTCCTCGGCGTCGAGATCGACGGCGAGCCCGAGCGCACGGGCGGTACGGCGCCGCGCGTCGGCGCGCAACCGGCGGGCGGCGGTGTCCCGATCGCCGGCACGCTGAAGCAGTTCACCGACCGACACGGCCAACTCGGATGCCGGGAGCACCGGAGGCAGCGACTCGGGGACCGGCGGTCCGAACCGCCGGGCGCGGGCGATCAGTCCCACCAGCAGCGCGACGAGCAGGACCAGACCGGCCTGCCACACCCGCGGGGCGACCAGATCCAGCAGCGAGGTGTCGCCCTCCCCGACGGGCGGGCGGGGCACGACCACCAACCGGTCGCCGGGCGCGGGGCCGAGCAGGGCGGCGGCCAGCACCGCGTTGTCGGCCCGGCCGAGCCGAGCGTTGACGAACACGTCAGGGCTGCCGATCGCCACGATCTTCCCCTGGTCCTCGGAGCGGACGACCAGCCAGGCGATCCCGTCGTCGATCTCCCCGCAGGACCCGTCGGCTTCAGCGGGCACCTGCAGCCCGTTCCAGGCCGGCTGCGCGACCTGCTCCACCGGGCCGACCAGCCCGTCGGGGTCACACGCGAGCTCACGCTCGGTGGTTCCGAAGCCACCCAGTGGGTCGTCGACGCCGACCAGGTCGTGCAACGGCGAGGTGGTGCCGGCCACGATCAGGGTGCCGCCGTCACGGACCCAGGCGAGCAGCGCCTCGCGGCGGTCGGTCCCGAGCCGGTCCACGGGAACGAAGACGCGCGTGGCGGCGTCGCCGGGGGGATCCAGGGACACCACCACCTCGACGTCGACGGATCGCAGCAGGTCGACCACGCCCCGCAGCCCGTCCGGACCCACACCGTCCGGGGCATAGGGCACGTCCGAGGCCGGCGCGGACAGCACCGCCACCACGACCAGCGACGCTGCGGCCGCGACCAGCCACGGCCACCGACGGGAGCGACGGGACGCGCTCACCCCACACCCGCGGTGACGGCGACGCCCAGCGCCTCCTGGACATCGTGCAGGCAGCCGCGAACCCGCGCGATGTCCTCATCGTCGGCCGGCTTCCGCCCGTACCAGACGGCCTCGAAGCGCCGGCCGGCGTCCCGGATGTCGGCGGCCAGGGCCGGCAGCGCCGCCGGCAGCTCGCGTTCGAGCTCGCGGACCGTACGGCCGGGCCGGTCCTCGATCCGGCCCGAGACGGCCAACTGCGTCACCAGCGCGGCGTAGTAGCTTCGCACGGCCTGGTCACGCCGTCCGGCAGCCAGATGGGCATCTGCTGCGTCCTGCCACTGAGCGACCGTGCGCCGCTCGACGCCGGTGGCCTGGTCGGGACGGGCCGGGTCGCGGCGGGCCCCACGGGTCCAGCGCCACACCGCCACCAGCAGCACCAGCGTGCCGAGCAGCACCAGCACCCAAGCGGTGGTCGTCGACCCACCGACCAGGCCGATCAGCCGCCACAGCACCTCGGCGAGCGCATCACGCAGGGCGGCGAGCACACGGTCGACCAGTCCCTCCGCGGCGGGGTCCCGGTAGGGCGGGCGCGAGAGCAACTCGCGGGCCAACTCACGCAGTTGCGCCGGGTCGTGGGCCAGTCGGTCGGTCACGACGGTCCCAGCCGCTGGGCCCGAACCGTGAGGTCGAAACCCTCGAGCCGGACGCGGGCGTCGAGCAGCACCAGCAGGCCCACGTAGGCGATGACGGGGGTGGTCACCACCGCGGTCAGGGTGGCGCCCACGGCGTCGACCGCCCAACCGGCCGGTCCGGCCAGCGCCGCCAGCACCGTCACGGCGACCCCGAGCGCGAGGGTCACCAGCAGCAGCACGACGGCCGCCACGGCGGTGACGGCCAGCACCTGCCCGAAGCGGTGACGGATGACCCACAGCGCACGGGTGAAGGTCGCCCACGCTCCGCGTTCGGTCTCGAGCATCGCCACCGGCAGCACCAGCGTCGACAACGCACCGACGCCGATCAGCAGCGCGAGCACCAGTGGGATGGCGACCAGCACCGCCAACGGCGGCACCAGTACCCCGAGCGGGACGAGCACGACCATCAGCGCCAGCGCCGCCACGCCACCGGCGAGCAGGCCGAGCAGCGTCGCGCCCAGCGTCGCGCCGATCCGCCGCACACTGGCGCCCAGAACGCTGCCGACCCGGGGCTGGCCGCCCCGGTCACGTTCGAGGGCGGCCTCGACCACCGCGGCGCTGGTGATCACGCTGACCACCAGCCCGAGCAGCCCGGTCACGAGCCCGACCGTGAGGGTGCGCCCGAGCAGGTCGAGGTCGACCAGGTCGGGGGCGAAGGGGTCGAGGGAGAACGGGTCGAGCACCTCGGGCACGGTCTGCACGATGAGATAGTTGGACAGCAGTTGGTACCCGCCCTGCACCACCACGACGACCAGCGCCACCACCGGGAAGGTCGCCCGCAGCAGGCGGAAGGCGCCATCGATGATGTCCGACAGCGCCAGTGGACGCAGCGGCAGCAACGTCCCGGTCACCCCCCCGGTCGTGGTCGCGCCGACCCGCCAGACCCGGCCATCGGGCGCCGGACCCCACGCGGCTGCCGGGGGCGGGGGCGGCGACCCCGGGGCCGGAGGTGTCGGGGGCGGGGGCGGCGACCCCGGGGCCGGAGGTGTCGGGGGCGGGGGCGGCGACCCCGGGAA
>SLLJ01000113.1 GCA_007134165.1 Nitriliruptoraceae bacterium
CGGCGCGAGGCGGCGTCGCAGCCGGGTGTCCATCATCGTGCATCCATCGGTCGTGGGGCAGCTGCGGGGGAGCCGGCCCGGGGAACGGTCCACAGGGCGTCAGGTGGCAGGCCGAGCTCGAGGACCGCACCCGGGCCCACCCTGCTCAGCGCGTCGTCGGTCGTGTCGAGGGTGAGGGTGAACGCGCCGGCGGCGACTCGGGCACGGGTCCGGTTGCCGAGGAACACCGAGGACACCACCTGCCCGCGCACCCGGTTGTGCCCGTTGAGTCCGGCCGGAGAGATCCGAAGTCGCTCGGGGCGGATCACGACCCAGACCGGCCCCGCCGGTGGCTGGGGCCGGCCGTCGTCGATGCGCAGCTGGCCCAGCGGCGTGTCGATGCGGTTGCCGGCGCGTGTGCCGGGAACCAGGTTGGGCGTGCCGAAGAACCGTGCGGCGCGGTCGGTCGCCGGACGCTCGTAGAAGCTGCGTGGGGGGCCGTGCTGGTGCAGCTGGCCGTCGAACAGCAGCGCGATCTCGTCGGCGAGCAGGACCGCCTCCTCCTGGTCGTGGGTGACGAGCACGGTGGTCAGGCCCTGCTCCTCGTGGACCTCGCGCAGCAGCGCGCGCAGGTCGTCGCGCAGGTGGGCGTCCAGGTTGCTCAGCGGCTCGTCGAGCAGCAGCACGTCGGGGTCGAGCACCAGCGCCCGTGCCAGAGCGACCCGCTGGCGCTGCCCGCCGGAGAGCTCGGCGGGGCGTCGACCGGCCAGCCCGTCGAGACCGACGCGTTCGAGGGCGGCCTCGGCCGTGCGTCGGCGCGCGGCCCGCGGCACCCGTCGCATCCGCAACCCGAAGGCGACGTTGTCGCCGGCACTGAGGGTGGGGAACAGCCGGTGGTCCTGGAACACCATGACCGCACCGCGACGTTCGGCCGGGACCGCGGTCACGTCGCGCGCCCCGAAGCGCACCCGCCCTCCGGTCGGGTCGAGCAGGCCAGCGATCAGCTTGAGTGCGGTGGTCTTGCCGCAGCCGGACGGCCCGAGCAGGGCGGTGACCGCCCCGCCCGCCACCTCGAGGTCGACCTGGTCCAGGGCCGGGACGGTGCCATAGCGATGGCTGAGCTGCTCGAGGCGGACGGGGATCATCGGGTGGCTCCCAGCGCGAGGTTCGGGGCCGCGCCGAGCACTCGGCTGGCCACCACCAGCAGCGCCACGGCGGGCAGCCCGTGGAACAGCGCGGTGGCGGCCGTGACCGAGAGGTCGCCGCCCGACGCCGCCGCGAACAGCAGGATCGGCAGCGTGACCACCTGTCCGCCGCCGATCACCAGCGTGAGGGCGTACTGGCCCCAGGAGACGAGGAAGCCGAGCAGCGCGGCGACCATCAGGCCGGGGGCGACCAGGGGGGTGGTCACGTGCCACAGCACCTGCCACCAGCGCGCACCTAGCGACCGGGCCTGCGACTCGAGTTCGACGTCGAGGTTGGCGAACACCCCGGCGCTGAGCAGCGCGACGTAGGGGGTAGCCGGGATGAGGTGGACCAGCACCACGCCGGTGCGTCCCCCGTCCAACCCGAGCCGCAGGAAGACCACATGGATGCCGATCGCGACCGCGATGGTGGGCACCAGCACCGGCAGCAGCAGCACCACCTCGACGGCACGCCGGCCGCGGAAGCGTCGGGTCCCGAGCACGCGCCCGGCCGGGACCGCGAGCAGCAGCGACACGACCGTGACCAGCACCGCGACCAGGATCGTGTCGCCGAGCGCGGCCCAGCTCGCCGAGCCAGGCGCCAGCACCAGCGACCAGGCCCGCAGGCTCAGGCGTTCGGGCAGCACCTGGGGGTGGAAGTAGCCGTCGGCGACACTGGCCAGCACCAGAGGCACGAACGGCAGCAGCAGCGCCGCACCCAGCGCCCAGGCCGCGAGCGTCCAACCCCATCCTCCGCGGCCTGGGCGGACCGGGATCGGCGGGCCCGCGGGGTGGGGCGTTCCCGCACGGGCAGCGGGGGCAGCGGGGGCAGCGGGGGCGGTCATGTCGCGTCCGGTCGCACGG
The DNA here is from genome assembly GCA_007134165.1 of Nitriliruptoraceae bacterium. Taxonomy (GTDB): domain Bacteria; phylum Actinomycetota; class Nitriliruptoria; order Nitriliruptorales; family Nitriliruptoraceae; genus SKJO01. The sequence continues at coordinate 2,028 of SLLJ01000113.1, forward strand.
CCCGTCGCGCCAGGGCCGCACCGACCGCCACGATCAGCACGACGAGCACGGTGATGACCACGCCGATGGCCATCGCCTCGGGCCGAGCGGCGAGGTCCACGTCGGTGAAGCGACGGTGGGCGAGCACCGGCAGCACCGCCGGGTAGCTGCCTCCGAGCAGCAGTGGCACCTCAAAGGTCCCGAACGAGAAGGCGAAGGCGATCACCGCCGCGGCGAGCACCCCGGGCAGGATCAGCGGGAGCGTGACATGGCGCAGGCGCTGCCAGCCGCTGGCACCCAGCGTCCGGGCGGCCTCGTCGAGGTCGTCGCCGGCGGAGCGCAGCATCGCCAAGGCCACGATCCCGATGAAGACCAACTCCTTCCACACGTACTGCACGATGATCCCGACCGCCCAACGATCGAAGACCAGCGCGGGGAAGGCCGCCGGGCCCTCCAGCAGCCCGGCTCGGGTCGCGACGCGGGAGATCAGGCCACTCTGACCGAGCAGGGCGAGGATGGCGACCGCGCCGATGATGTGCGGGATGGGCAGGTTCAGCCCGAACAGCGCGGTGACCGAACGCCGCGCGCGCACCGCCCGGTGCAGCACCAGCGCCGAGGCGGTGCCCAGCACGGCCGCCAGCACGGTCGAGGTCGCCGCGACGTGGGTGGTCAGCCCCACCGAGCTGAGGAATTCCGGGTCGGCCAGCAGCCGGCGGTAGGCCGCCAGCGTCGGGTCGTCGCTGGCGGTGAACGGGCCGACGCCAAGCGAGCGCAGCACGGCCAGGCCCACGGCGGTGCCGAACAGTGCCGTGACGCTCAGCAGCAGAGGGGCGAGCCCCGCCACGATGCGCACGTCGTCGCGTCGCGCGAAGCGGCGGGTGCGCGCGAAGCGGGCGGTCGGGCTCACGGATCCAGCGGCTGGCGCTGCCGCACGAAGCGGTCCCAATCCCGCTCCAAGATCCGGGTCAACGGACCGGCGACGTCCGGGAGGCGCGCCTGCTTGAGCTCGGCCTGGTCGACGGCTGTTGCGCCCAGGCGCTGTGCCACCTCGGTGATGGCTCCCACCTCCTCGGGCTCCAACCGGTCGGGGACGATGGCCAGCCCGTCCCCCCAGCCGCGGGCGGGGTCGAGCTTGGCGGCCTGCAGGTCGGGTTCGAGCACGAGGTTGGCCAGGACCATCGCCGCGGCCGGCTCGGCGGCGTTGACGGGGATGCCGAGGTAGTGGTGGTCGCCGATGGTGCCGGTGTCGAACACGTAGGGTCGGGCGGTCGCGGGCAGCACGCCGGCGTCGATGCTGGCGCCGATCCCGGCGGGCAGCTGCGTGAAGCTCAGATCCACCTCGTCGTTGGCGAACAGCCGGTCGAGGTCGGCGATGTCGGTGGGGTAGGTCTCGCCGCCTCGCCACAGGTAGGGGCGCAGCTCCTCGAGCAGCTCCCACAGTTCGCGGGTGGCCTGTTCGGCGGCCTCGGGCGAGTCCTCGTCGAGCCAACGTTCGTGCCCGCCGCTGAGTTCGTAGAGCCACTGCTTGAGGAACCGTGTGCCGTGGAAGGACGGGGGCGCCGGATAGGTGAAGCGCCCCGGGTTGGCGACGACCCAGTCGGCGAGCTCGGCGTACGAGCGCGGCAGTTCGTCGGGTTCGTTGCGCTCGGCGTCGTAGACGAACTGGAACTGTGCGCTGCCCCACGGCGACTCGGCGCCGTCGACGGGCTGCCCGGCATCGAACGCGACCGACGGGTCGTCGAAGTCGATGAGCCGCGCGTTGGGCAGGTGCTCGGCCCAGCCGGTGTGCAGCGCTTGAGCCTGACGCATCGTCACGAAGTTCTCGCCGTTGATCCAGATCAGGTCGATCGAGCCGCCCTCGGTCCGACCCGACTCGAGCTGCCCGAGCACGGCGTTGACCGCATCCGCGGTGTCGGCCAACGGGACCCGGTTGAGGGTGATGCCAAGCTCGGTGAGCGCCGGTGCGTAGACCTCGTCGACGAACTGGTTGATCTCGGTGCTGCCGCCCCACATGTGCAGGTCGAGGGTGGTGCCTTCGGCCGCGGCGAGCACGGCCGGCCAGTCGGTCGGGTCCGGGAGTCCGACGGCCGGCCCATCGTCCGACGCTCGGACCTGATCGGTCTCTGGCTCACCACCGGCGTCGGTTCCGGCGTCGGTTCCAGCGTCGGCTTCGGCCTCGCTCACGGCGTCGACGCCGGTGCAGGCGGCCAGCAGCAGCGTGGCGATCGTCGCGGTCGCGAGCGCTCGGGTGGCGGTAGCTGGCCGTCGTCGCACCGTGGCTCCTCGGTCGGGTCGGTCGTCAGGGGCGGTGACAGGGGTCTTCGGGCACGGGAGGTCCCAGGCCTCGAACCGATCGGGGCCGTGGCGAAGACCGGGAAGGCACCTCGTGGTCGGCAACCCGCCGGTGGGCCCGTGTCTTCCCTCCGGCCGAGGATCTGCGCGGCCGACCCCTCTGCGCTAGCCTTTGCAATAACAGATCTCGGAATAGTTCTTGTCCATGCTCGGATCGGAGGCGCCGTGTCCCGTCGTTGCCTGCTCACCGGTGCCGAGCCGCGGTTCGGCAAGCAGGTGTCGCACTCCCACCGCCGCTCCTCGCGGCGCTTCGACCCCAACGTCCAGCGCAAGCGCTACTGGCTGGCCTCCGAGCAGCGCTACGTCCGGCTGCAGTTGTCGGCCAAGGCGATCAAGACCATCGACCGCATCGGGATCGAGTCGGCGGTCGTCAAGATCCGCGCCCGGGGGGTGAAGGTCTGATGGCCCGCAAGGACGCCAAGCGGGTGGTGATCACGATGCGCTCGACCGAGGGCACCGGCAGCACCGACACCACGACCAAGAACCGGCAGAACCAGCGCGCACGGCTCGAGCCGCGCAAGTACGACCCGAAGCTGCGGCGGATGGCCACCTTCCGCGAGACCCGCTGAGCCGGGGATCAGCCGGCGGCGCGCTCGTCGGACGCACCGTGCAGCGTACGGCGCAACTCGGCGAGCACCGTCACCTCGCTGCGGCCGCTGGCTGCCGCGAGTTCGATGAGCAGCAGGCGGGTCAGCGTCGAGAGCCCGACCACCACTTCACCCGGATGCTCGTCATCGACCGCGGTGAGCAGCGCGCGGTCGGAGTCCTCCACGGCGGTCATCCACCGCACCACGACCCGCAGGGCCGTGTCGAGTGCGCGCGTCTGGTCGGCGCCGAGCAGCGGATCGGGCACGCCCTCCTCCTCGCTCGTACGGCGTCGCTCACCTCGCGGTCGGGCCGGCGCTGGTGGGTCGGGCAATCGGCGATGGCTCAGGTGATCGACGCGCGGAAGATCCCGTCGACGGCAGCATCGAGCGCCGCGTCGAAGGCGTCGTCGTCCTGGGTGGCGCTCAGGTCCTCGACCAGCGCGCGCGAGAAGCTGGCGATCAGCCCCGGGTTGCGTGCCAGGCGCTCGTTGGCCTCGGCCCGCGAGTAGCCGCCCGACAGTGCCACCACCCGCAGCACCCGCGGGTGGGCGATCAGCCCGTCGTAGAACCCGTCCACCGACGGGATCGACAGCTTGAGCATGATCTGCTCGTCGCCCGGAAGTTCGTCGAGGTGGCGCTCGATGCCAGCGAGCAGCAGGCGCTCGGCCTCGGCCTTGCTCGGGCTGTGGATGTCGACCTCGGGCTCGAGGATCGGCACGAGACCGGCGTCGAGGATCTGGTGCCCGACCTCGAACTGCTGGGCCACGTTGCGCGCGATGCCCTGCTCGTCGGCGTCCTGGATCACCGAGCGCATCTTGGTGCCGAACACCTCGAGGTCGCGGGCGCGGGCGAGCAGCTCGTCGAGCCCGGGCATCGGACGCATCAACTGCACACCCTCGGCAGGGTCCGCGAGGCCCTTGTCGACCTTGACGAAGGGCACCACGCCCTTGCTGCGCCACAGGTAGTGGGGGGTGGGTTCGTCGGCGATCTCACGGTCCATGGTGCCTTCGAACAGGATCGCACCGAGCACCCGATCGGCGCGGAACGCCGGGCTGGTGATGATGCGTGCACGCATCTGGTGCACGAGGTCGAACATCGCCTCGTCGCCCTCGTAGGCGTCGGCGGGTATGCCGTAGGCGGCCAGCGCCTTGGGGGTGGAGCCCCCGCTCTGGTCCAGCGCGGCGAGGAAACCCTGGCCGGTCGCGATGCGTTGGCGCATCTCGTGGGTGCTCATCGGGTCGGTGCTCCGAGTCGGGGACGCGTCTACGGTAGTGCAAGCCGGAACCATTCTCAATGCCTGCTGTGGAGGGATCCGCCGCTCGGACCTCCCACGCCGGACGAGGACCAACCCCATGTCGCCACGCGCCCTACTCATGGATCCCTTCGCGCTGTCGTTCCTGCAGCGCGCGCTGCTCGCGGGGCTGCTCGCGGGTGTCAGTTGCGGGGTCGTTGGCACCTGGGTGGTGTTGCGGCGGGTGGCCTTCTTCGGCGAGGCGCTCAGCCACGGCATCGTGCCGGGCGTGGCGCTGGCGACGTTGCTGGGCTTCTCGCCGGTGCTCGGTGCCGCCGGCAGTGCTGCGGTGATGGTCGCGGGCGTCAGCAGTGCGAGTCGCGTGCGCCGCGTCGGCGAAGAGACCGCCGTCGGCCTGCTGCTGGTTGGCATGCTGGGTCTGGGCGTGCTGATCATCTCGCGCTCGGGATCCTTCGCGGTCGACGTGACCGCGCTGCTGTTCGGCTCGGTGCTCGGGGTGCGCACCGAGGACGTGGCCATCGCGGCGGTGGCAGCGGCCGTCACGGTGGTGGTCACCCTGGTGGGCTACCGCGCCTTCCTGTCGCTGACCGCCGACGAGCGGGTCGCGGCCCTCGCCGGGTTCGCCCCACGGGTGACGCAGCTGTGGCTGCTCGCGGTGATCGCGATGGCGGTGGTCGCCTCGTTCCGGACCATCGGCGCGCTGCTGGTGGTCGCGCTGCTGGTGGCGCCTGCCGCCTCGGCCGTGCAGGTGACGCGCCGCGTGCCGGTCACCATGGCGCTGGCGGTGCTGCTGGCCTGGACAGCGGTGCTGGCCGGCCTGCTGGCCAGCTACCACCTCGACCTCGCCGCCGGTGGGGCGATCGCGGTCTGGGCGGTGCTGCAGTTCCTC
>SLLJ01000037.1 GCA_007134165.1 Nitriliruptoraceae bacterium
CGGCCCCTGGGTCCCGCGCCGCCGGCCGGCGATCAGCCGGGCATGACGGCGTCGACGTGGAGCGCGGCCAGGCTGATCCCGTCGCGTAGCACGCCGGTGCGCACCGCCTCACACAGTTCGCCCGGCGTCCACCAGGCCACCTCGGCGATCTCCTCGACGTCGCTGGGCTGGGTGGTCGCCTCCGGTACCCGGGCGCGCACCACGACCATTTGCTGGCGCTGGACGCCGGGGTCCGGATGGATGTGCCCGAGTGGCTCGAGGTGGTGGGCACGAGCCCCGGTCTCCTCCTCGAGTTCACGGGCCGCATCCTGCGCCGGCGAACCGGACGAGCCCAGGCCCCGGGGTAGCTCCCACACCTCGGCGTCGAGGGCAGCCCGGAACTGCCGGATCACCGCGATGCGCTCCCCTGGTTCCCGCGCCACGACGACCACCCCGGGTCGGGCGTCGGCCGGCGAGATCTGGACCCGGTCGGTCGGGCCGTCGACGCCGAGGTAGTGCACCACCTCGACGCGGATCGGCGAGGTGGGAAATGCCGGGCCGGGCAACAGTTGTTCCGAATCCTGCCGGCACAGCCGGGAACGGCTCAAGGGTGGGTCCTGACCTCGATAAGGCCGGTAGCTTGCCAGGGCGAACCGCGATCGGCACCGGGACGCTGAGAGTCCTGGCGATCGACGACCGGGCGGGGGAGCACCACGATCCTTGTGGCCGCCGTGGTCCAACAGTCGCTGCCAGGCACGATCGTTTCGATGGCGGCTGCCCGCGGTCTCGCGGGCTCCAGCCTACGGGTCGCGACCTTCGGTGAGCGCCAAGACGTCTCGGCGGTACTGCTCGCCGGCCCGGACACGAGCGAGCACCGACGGACTCGTCGCTTCCGACCGCATCCGATCCGAACTCCACGACGCCCGCGATGTGCTCGGCCATGACCTGCTCGTTCGGGCCACCACCACGACACCCGTTGGCTGGCCTGATCAGGCCGCGAGCAGTTCGGCAGCCGCCTCGTCGACCTCGGTGACCAGAGGACGCAGCTGCCGGGCGCCGACGTCCAGCACATGCTCGGACACGCCCCGTGCCGCATACAGCTCCCGCAACCAGCGCCGGAAATCGGCGAAGACCTCCGGTTCGTCGACCAGCCGCGCCGCGGCGAGGAACCGGACGGTTTGGACGAGGTGCTCGCGGGTTCGCTCCCGTCGCCGCCGGTCATGGACGGCGAGCGTCAGCAACCGCGCCTCGAGCTGCTCGAAGGCGCGCCAGCCGATCTCGACCGCGTGTGCGTCGAGTTCGAGCGCCGCATCATCGAGCGGTAGCGGCCGGGGGTCGACGGTGGGAGTCCGTGTGCGCCACTGGTCGAGCACATGTACGGCGCTGGAGCTGTCCCGGGCCCAGCCATCGGCGCCCAGGTGCGTCGCTCGGTGCAGGTCGAGCGCCCGGCCTCCGGCCAGCACCGGTACTCCGTGGGCGTGCGCGGCGTCCACCAGTCGGGCGGTACCCAAGTAGGAGGCGGCGAGGTTGCACGTCACCGTGACCGCCTGGGGTCGGCGGCGCTCGATGAAGGCCGAGACGTCCTCCGCCGGGCTGGAGGGGCCGAGGCGCAGCACCTGCCAACCGGCCTCACACAGCAGTTCGGCGAACATGTGCGCGGCGAGCGCGTGCCAGTCGCCCTCGGCGCACGCGACGAGCACCAGACCGGTGCCCCTCGGCCGGCTCGAGGCGGCACCCACCGCCTCGAGGCTGGCCTGGGACACGCCCGTGACCAGATGCTCTTCCGCGCTGGACAGCTCGCCGCGGTGCCAGCGTTCCCCGACCTCGTGCTGTGCCGGCGCCAGCAGTTCGGTGATCACCACCGAGGCGGACAGCCCGTTGAGCAGCAGGTCGACGGCGGAGCGCACCGCTCGCCGCTGGTCTCCCCGCAGCGCGAGCTGAAGGTAGGTGTCGATCGCGTCCCTGGGAAGGGTGTCGGCGGTTGGCCGGGCCACGCTCATCGGGGGGTCACCTCGCAGCGGTTTTGGCGTTCTCGGCGGCCCTGCAGTCACCATCCGGACCTCACGCGGTCCACCAGCGGTGATCGTGGAGCCGTTGGTCCAGCAGGACGCTGTCCCCCATCTTGTACCAGCATGCCCACACGACGACGTACGAAGCCTCTCGCGGACCGACACGGGGATGGTGGCGCCCGACCCGCACCGTCGCCCGCGATGGAGATGACGGTGCCGATCAGCCCTGCACCCGGCACGGAAGCGCGGATCACTCGGCTGCCCTCGCAATGGGGCACCAACCTGAGATCACCGATCCGGTCGCGGCCGGCGACGGCGTGGCTGGCTTCCCACGACCCGGCGTTCGCGATCCTGGACCGCCTCCCGGTCAGCGAGGGCCACACCCTGCTGGTGCCCGAGCGGCCGCTGACCTCCAAGTGGGATCCGGCCGCCGCCGAGCAGCACGCGTTGCTGGCCCAGACCACGCAGGTCAGGGTCCTCCTCGGGCAATGCCACCGCCCCGACGGCTGGAGCTGCGGGGGTCAACGGCGGCCGGGCTGCCGGACGGACCGTTGACCATCGGTATCGGCATCTGATTGCCCTCCACGACGGCGACGCCGGCGTACGACGGTTCGACCGTGTGCGCCGCCCGGGCGGTGGCTGGTCCGGCTGCTGCGCGATGTGGCCTACGACCACCTCGACGTCGCAGACGCCTTCGTCCGGCCCTCGGGCCGCGAGGTGGGGGCACCGACGGTGGCCGACAGGTTCGGGCGGGGGGCCGCTGGTCCGGTTGTTGGCCACGGACGACCTCGACGTCACCGATCCACGGGCGCTGACGGTGTTGCTCGACCCGCGTGCCGCGTTCCGCGACGGCCGGCTGCCGCTGATGGCCGCGCAGACCACGGAAGGCAGGGGTTTGAACGCCAAGGCCCAACGGTTCTCCTGGGGCGACCACGAGCGGGCCGCGTGCATGGTCGACTCTTCCAGCCCGACCCGGTGGTCACGGCGACCGGGCTCAGAAGGAGCTGGTGGGATGAGACGATGGCAAACCAGATCGTGCGGGGTCCGCACCGACCCGCCCAGCGGGTCCGTTGCGACGACGCAGCAAGCTGCGCCGCAGGCTCTGACGCAGATCCGGCGACGATGAGCCTTTCGACGCTGTCAGCCGATGTCGTCAGGCACGCAGGAGGCCAAGACCGGGCAGCTCCGGGCGTCCGCAGACCAATGACAACGATTGACAACGGGCGCCGTGTTCGGCTTGGGTGCTCGGCGAGCAGGAGGCTTCCGTGACCAGCGTTGTCCACCGCCGCGAACACCGGGGTTGGGAGCTGATCGTGCTCGACACCGAACAGGCACGTGTCGAGGTGGTTCCCGGCAAGGGTGGGGACGTGCTGAGCATGCGGATCAAGGATCCCGAGGTCGACGTGCTGTGGGCCAGCCCCTGGGGCCTGCGACAGCGCGGCGCCGCTGCGACACCGGCGGCCAGCAGTGCCGACACGGTGTTGGAGTGGTACCCGGGGGGCTGGCAGGTGATGCTGCCCAACGGCGGTGACGAGGTCGGGGCCGAGGGGACCACCTGGTCGATGCACGGTGAGGTCTGGACCACGCCCTTCGATGCCACCGAGGTCCCTGGCGGGGTGGAACTCACCGCACGGCTGGTGCGGGCGCCCCTCGAGGTCACCCGTCGGGTCGTGCTCGAAGGGGCGCGCCTGGAGCTCACCGACCATCTGCGCAACGTCGGACGCTGGTCGGTGGAGGGAGTCTGGGGTCACCACCCGGCGTTCGCGCCGGGGTTCGCCGCCGGAGGGCGACTGACGTGTGGCGCCAGCCACGTCGTGGTGGACGACCTCAGGATCACCCCGCATGGGGACCTCGCGGTCGGAGCACGGGGCGTCTGGCCCCACGCCCCGGGACGGGACGGTACGGCCCGCGACCTGCGGGAGATCCCGCGCGTCGATGGTCCCGGGATTGAGCGACTGGCCTATCTCACCGGCTTCACCGAGGGCTGGGCCCAGATCGACAGCGCCACCCTGCCGCTGCGCGCACGGCTGGGCTGGGACGCCGAAGTCTTCCCACACGCCTGGCTGTGGACCGAGTTCCACGCCTCACCGGGCTTCCCCTGGTTTGGGGCCGTGAACGTTCTCGCCGTGGAACCCTGTACGGGCTTCCCCGCCCAGGGCCGTGACGCCATCGCTCGCAGCACCGGCCTGTGGCGCCTCGAGCCCGGCACCGAACAGTCGACCACCCTCACCCTCGACGTCACGGAGACGACCTGATGTCCGCCCTGTACCCGCCGCCCGCTGACCCGATCGACGGTCCTGGAGTCCTGGGCCGGTTGCGGCGATTGGATCGTTGCGCCACGGCTGAAGGCCTGCTCGCCATCGCCGCGATCGACCATCCGGCGCGGTTGCTCGGCCCCGCCGGGGGTCCGACACCGTCTCGTGGCACGGTCGTGGGCAGGAAGCTGGCCCTGATTGCCGCACTCGCGCCGCATGCCTCGGGGTTCCTGCTCGACCCCGAGTTGAGCATCGCCGAGGCTGCGGTCAGCGGGGTGCTGCCCGGCAGCAGCGGCATGATCGCCAACATCGAGCAGTTGCGCGAGACCGACACCGGCTTCGACCGCCGGGTTGATCTGCGTCCCGGTTGGGACCCGGCCCGAATCGCCGCGTCCGGTGCCGACGGTGTCAAGTTCGTCTTCTTCCACCGTGCCGAGCTGCCCGATGCGCAGCATGAGGTCGAGCGGGTCACCGCTCTGGTCGCCGACTGTCACGCCGTGGGGTTGCCGTGTGTGATCGAGCCACTGTGGTACCCCCAGGAGGGTGAGGACCCCGAGGACCCGACGGTCACGCACGAGCGGGCCAAGGCCATCGTGACCGAAGCCGCGAGGTTCGCCGCCTGCGGGGCGGACGTGCTCAAGGTGCAGTTCCCCGGCGGGGTGACCGATCCATCCGCCCGAACCTCGGCACGTTCGGCCTGCCGGGAGCTGGACGCGGCGCTGCCGGTGCCCTGGGTCCTGCTCAGCGAAGCCGTCGGCTATGACGACTTCCGGATGCAGGTGGAGATCGCTGCCGCTGAGGGCAGCAGCGGGTTCATGGCCGGCCGGGCGGTGTGGAGCGAGGTGGCCTCCAGCAACGGCTCGTCCGCATCCATCGCTCTGGCAGCCGAGCGGCTGGCAAAGCTGCGGGCGGTGATCGACGCCAACGGCCGCCCCTGGCGTGAGCGAGTGCCGGCCGACTCGGTGGCCAGCGCGGTCACCGAGGGCTGGTGGTCGTCCGACGGGTGATGCCCGATGCCTGGCTGGTCGCCGGCCCTCCGGGCGGGGGAAAGAGCACCCTGGCCCCACCCCTGGCCCGGCGCCTCGATGCGGCCCTGCTCGACCGTGACACGGCCACCGCCCCTCTCACGCGGGTGGTCGCTCGGCTGCTCGGTACCGCGCCCGACGACCTCGATGACCCCCGCCTGCGCGTCGCTCTGGGCGAAGCTGCCTACGAGTCGGTGCTCGCGGCGGCCGGCGACACCCTGTCCCTGGGACGTGCGGTCGTGGTCGTGGCTCCCTTCACGCGTGCCCTGGCCGATGCCGGCGCCGCGCGAAGTGTTCAACAGCAGCTCCGAGGAGCCGGGCTGCGGGTGGTGTGGGTGGACTGCCCCCCCGAGGAGCGTCGGCGGCGGATGCAGGCACGAGGTGCTCCGCGCGATGCGCGCAAGCTGATCGCACCCAGGCTCGAGGCGGCGGTGCCACCCGCGGTTCCTCATGCGGTCGTGGACGGCCGGGACGGGCTCGACCGACAGCTGAGGGCGGCCCTTCAGGCACCGCTGGCGCTGCGCCCGTCGGCACCGCAGTGATCGTTCAGCGCCTGTTCTCGGCGCTCACCGCACGTCCATGACAACGACGGGCATCCTACGATCCCCCCCGTAGGGCGCTGCCACGAGCGAATACCGGACCGAAAGCGTTTTCAGAGGGCACCCGAGGAGGAACTGACCTCTGGACACTGATGTCAACGATGACATAGTGTCTTCTCACATCGCCCAGCAGTGCGGAGGCGGTACCGGCGGCACCGGTGGCACCGGCGGCACTGGTGGCCCGGAGCGGGTCCGGCGGACCTGGTCGCGGACATGCGGGAGACGTGACGTGGCGCAACAGACGCTGCTGCAAGCACGCGGAATCGTGAAGAACTTCGGTCACGTCCGGGCGCTGCGAGGCTGCGACTTCGACGTGTACCCCGGTGAGGTGGTCGCCATGATCGGCGACAACGGCGCCGGCAAGAGCACGTTGGTCAAGATCGTCGCTGGGGTGCAACCGCCCGACAACGGTGAACTGTACTTCGACGGCGAGCCGGTAACCCTGGCCGATCCCACCGAGGCCCAGGCTCTGGGGATCGAGACCGTCTACCAGGACCTGGCCCTGGCACCCGACCTCGACCCGGCCGCCAACCTCTTCCTCGGGCGCGAGGTGCTCAAGCCCGGCCTGATCGGCAAACTCGGCTTCCTCGACACCAAGGCCATGACGGCCAAGACACTCGCCGCGTTCAAGAACCTCGGCGCCGGCGTGCAGTCGGCGACCGCGCCGGTCGCGACGATGTCCGGGGGGCAGCGCCAGAGCATCGCGGTGAGCCGTGCGGCCACCTGGGCCGACCGATTGGTCATCATGGACGAGCCCACGGCTGCGCTGGGCGTGGTGCAGTCCCGGGCGGTGCTCGAACTCATCCGGCGGGTCCGCGACCAGGGCATCGCGGTGATCATCATCAGCCACAACATGCCTGAGGTGCTCTCGGTCTCCGACCGGGTCGAGGTGCTGAGGCTCGGGCGTCGGGTCGCGCAGTTCGTCACGGCAGACACCGATATGGAGGCTCTGGTCGCCGCGATGACCGGTGCCCGGGTGCAGGAGGACGCGGGATGACCCAGATCCCGGAGACCGACCTCGACACCAACGGCGCGACGGACGCCGAGGGCGCTCAGGCTCCGCCGTCAGCACTGAAGTGGCTCACCGACCGGTTGGCCGACTCGACGGCGTTCATCTTCGTCGCCCTGCTCGCGATGATCCTCGTCTTCACCGTGCTGCGGCCCGATGCCTTCGCGACCGTCAACAACCTGCGCAACATCGCCATCGCCGCAAGCATCCTGCTGGTGCTGTCGATCGGGCAGACCTTCGTGATCGGAACCGCCGGCATCGACATCTCGGTCGGGTCGATGCTGGTGTTCTCCGGTGTCGTTGCGTCGTTGGCGATGGCCGAGGTCGGCGGCGGGCAAGGCTGGGCTTCCGTGGGGGTCGGCGTCGCGGTCTCGCTGCTCGCCGGCGGGTTCTGGGGGATGGTCAACGGTCTCCTGGTCACCAAGGTCAAGCTGCCGCCGCTGATCGTGACGCTGGGCACCTTCGGTGGGGTCCTTGGCCTGGCCAAGGTGCTCACCGGCGGCATCAACCTGCGTACGGTCCCCAACGAATTGGTGAACACCCTGGGGATCGGACGCGCCTTCGGGGTGGTCCCCTGGTTGGTGATCCTCGCGCTGGTGCTCACCGCGATCTTCGGCGTGGTGCTGCGCTACACCCGGTTCGGGCGCTACACGCTGGCCATCGGCTCCAATGAGGAGGCCGCCCGGCGCGTAGGCATCGACGTCGACCTGCACCTGCTCAAGGTCTACACCCTGTCCGGTCTGCTCGCCGGAGTCGCCGGCATCATGAACCTGGCGCGGTTCACCAACACCACGATCCAGGGCCACGACACCGACAACCTCCAATCGATCGCGGCGGTGGTGATCGGAGGCACCAGCCTGTTCGGGGGCATCGCCACCATGTTCGGCACGTTGGTCGGTGTCTTCATCCCCACCACGCTGCAGAACGGCTTCGTGATCCTGCGCATCCAGCCGTTCTGGCAGGAGGTCGCAGTCGGCGCCGTGCTGATCCTGGCGGTGTACGTCGACCAACTCAAGCGCCGGGCTCGCAACCGGCTGTGACCACGGCTTCCCGGCGCGGATCCCCGGGTCGGGTCGAACAAGGGAGAGAGCACCGATGAATGGAGCAAGCCGATGAAGCACACCCGACGGCGTACCCGCACGCTCGTCGCGCTCGTCGCAGCGATCGCCATGATCGCCGCTGCCTGTGGCGACGACAACGGTGACCCAGACGAGCCCGAGGCCGCCGAGGAAGAGGTCGCCGAGGAGCCAGAAGCGGAGGAAGAGCCGGCCGACGAGCCCGACGCCGAAGAGGAGACGGAGGAGCCGGCCGAGCCTGGCGACGAGATGTTCGACATCACCCTGATCCCCGGCGTCACCGGTGACGAGTTCTACGTGTCCATGGAGTGTGGCGCCCTCGAGGCCGCGGAGGAGTTCGGCGTCAACCTCGACGTCCAGGGCGCTCCGCAGTTCTCCCCGACCGACCAGATCCCGGTGCTCGAGGCCGTCATCGCCTCCGGCCCGGACGCCATCCTCATCGCCCCGACCGACGTCGACGCGCTGCAGGCCCCCCTGCAGGCCGCCGTGGACGCCGGCATCGAGGTCGTGCTGGTCGACACCACGCTCAGCGACCCGTCACTGGCCGTCTCGCAGATCGCCTCCGACAACCTGCTCGGGGGGTCGCTGGCCGCCGACGCGCTCGGTGAGCTGATGGGCGGCGAGGGTGCGGCCTTGGTCGTCAACGTCACCCCCGGGATCTCCACCACCGACGCCCGCGGTGAGGGATTCATCCAGGGTCTGGAGGAGAACTGGCCCGACATCGAGTTCGTCGGTCAGGAGTACAGCGACAACGAGCCGGCCCGCGCCGCCGAGATCGTCTCGGCCGTGCTGGCCGCCGAGCCGGAGCTGCGCGGCATCTTCGGCGCCAACCTGTTCTCCGCCGAGGGTGCCGCCACCGGTATCCGCCAGGAGGGCCGCGACGACGTGTTTGTGGTCGGCTTCGACGCCGGCCCGGCCCAGATCGAGCAGCTGCGTGAGGGCATCGTGCAGGCCCTGATCGTGCAGCAGCCGCTGGACATCGGCTACCAGGGCGTCGAGCAGGCCGTGCTCGCGCTGACCGGTGGCGAGAACACCTTCGAGATCGGCACCGGCTTCGTCATCGCCACGATCGACAACCTCGACGACGACGACGTCGCGCCGTTCCTCTACCGCTCGGACTGCTGAACCGTCGGCGCGGCGATGCACCCGCTCGTCGCCGCGCCGTACGACCCGCCGGGGCCGCCGCACGGCGGCCCCGGCTCCCCCAACCTGGCAAGGAGCCTGTGATGGCCGCGCCCGCCGGACTCGACGCGATCGCCCGTGACGACGGCACCTTCGCGATCGTCGCGATGGACCAGCGCAACACCCTGCGGCGGATGATGACCGCCGTGGACAAGCCCACCGACGACGCCACGCTGCAGGAGTTCAAGCGTGACGTCGTTACCCCGCTGCTCGGCCTGGCCAGCGGGGTGCTGCTCGACCCGGACCTGGGAATCCCCTCGATCGCTGGGGTGCCGCGTGCCGGCACGGGCATCCTCGTGGCGGCCGAGCCCGAGAAGAAGGCCAGCTACGAGGGTGAGCCGCGGGCTACCCGCCTCCCCGCCCAGGACGCCGCCTGGGTCCGTTCGCTCGGGGGTGATGCGGTGAAGTTCCTCGTGCAACTGCGCGCGGATCGCCCAACCGGCGGTGAGGGACCCGACCTCGTCGCCGAACTCACCGAGGTCGTGCAAACGGTCGTCGACGACTGCCGCGAGGCCGGGGTGCCCTCGGTCGTGGAGAACCTGATCTACCGTCTGCCCGACGAGGAAGAGCTGAGCCCGGAAGCTCGCGCTCAGGCCATCATCGAGGCCGCCCGTGTCCTCGATGGGCTCGGCTGCGACCTACTCAAACTGGAGTACCCCGGCAGCCCCGAGGCCTGTCGGCAGCTGGCCGAGGCGATCAGCACCCCGTGGGCGGTGCTGTCCGCCGGTGTCGCGTTCGATCGGTTCACCGAAGTGCTGCGCATCGCCTGCGACGAGGGCGGCGCCTCGGGGTTCATCGCCGGCCGGGCGATCTGGAAGGAGGCGGTGGAGCTCGACGGGGAACCACGCCGTGAGTTCCTCGGATCCGTCGGGCGCGAGCGGCTCGCAGGCTGCGTCGCCGCCATCGACGGCCGCGCCACCCCGTGGCGGCACCGGGGCTGAGGTGCGCCTGGTAGTAGCATCACCGCGGGGTGGCTGCGTCCGGTAGCGGCCGGTCAGGCCCCGCAGCCCGGGACCGGACCAGTTCGAGGGAGCAGCGCCGTGGCACTGATCGTGTCGCCGAACCTGACCGTGGACCGTACGGTCAGGATCGAGCGGCTGCAGCCCGGTGCGGTGCTCCGGCCGGAGCGGGCGGCGGTCACCGCCGGCTCCAAGGGGGTCAACGTCGCCCGCGTCCTCGCGGCGCTGGGCCGGCCCGCCCAGCTGGTGGGCTTCCTGCCCGACGTCGACCGGCCCCTGATCGAGCGGCTGTTCGGCCGGGAGCCGCTCGAGCTCATCGGGGTCGAGGTCGCCGGTGAGCTGCGGGTGGCCACCATCTACCTCGAGCACGATGGCCGCGTCACCGTGCTCAACGAGCCCGGACCGGACATCGACGCGGCCGGCTGGGGCCGGCTCGAGGACACCGTGCAGGAGGCCCTGAACCGGCGGGGCACCTCCCTGCTGGCCTGCTCGGGCAGCCTGCCCCCGGGAGCGCCGGTCGATGCCTACGGCCGGCTGGTCTTGCTGGCCCACCGCGCCGGCACGGCCGTGACCGTCGATGCGGCCCGTCAGGTGCTGGCCGCGACCCTGCCCCACGGCCCCGACCTGGTCGCCCCCAACCTCGCCGAGGCCGAGGAGGCACTGGGCTGGTCGCAGGGTGAGGCGGTCGACGAGCGCGGTCCCGACGTCCCCGCCCGTGCGGCCCGCGCGGCCGGCGCCCTGGTCCGGGCCGGCGCCCGCGCGGCCGTGGTGACCGCCGGGGCCAGCGGCGCGGTCTGCGCCACGCCGCAGGGAGCGACCTTCTTCCCCGGCGTGCCCATCGAGGTCGTGAACCCGATCGGCGCGGGTGACTCGTTCGTCGCCGGCCATGCGGCGGCGAGCGAGCGTGGCGAGGACCTGCTCACCGCGGTCGCCTCGGGCCTGGGTGCCGCCACCGCGTCCTGCGAGCACCCGCTGGCCGGCGGCATCGACCCCGGGCGGGCCCGGGAGCTGACCGGGCAGATCGCCGCGGGCCGTCGCCCCATCGACCCCGAGGTGGCCCGATGAGCCGGCCGGCCACCCTGCGGGATGTCGCCGAGCTCGCCGGTGTGAGCATGAAGACCATCTCACGGGTGATCAACGGCTCGGATTCGGTCGCCCCGGCGACCGAACTGAAGGTCCGTGCCGCGATCGAGGAGCTCGGCTTCCGTCCCAACCCGGCGGCCCGGTCGCTGCGGGTCGGCCACGACGACGCGGTCGGGCTGGTGATCGAGAACATCGCGGACCCGTTCATGGCCACGCTGACCGCCGGCATCGAGCAGCGCATGCGCCAGGCCGGCAAGTTCCTGATCATCACCACCGGTGGCTACTCCCCCGAGAACGAGCGACCCGCCGTTCAGAGCCTTGCGCATCGACGGGTCGCGGGGATGCTGATCACCCCGACCTCACCGAGTCACGCCTACCTCGAGCGACTCGTGCCCCACATTCCACTGGTCTTCATCGACCGCCCGCCGGTGCAGTTCGACACCGACAGCGTGCTGGTGGACAACGAGGGCGGTGCCCGCGCCGCCACCGAGCACCTGCTGGCAGCCGGTCACCGCCGCATCGCGTTCGTGGTCAACCGCATCGGGCTGTTCACCTCCAGCCTGCGCTACCAGGGTTTCCGCTCGGCCATGGCCGCCGCCGAGGTGCCGATCCTCGACCACCTGGTGCGCACCGACGTCACCGACGTCGCCTCGGCAGCCAGAGCGACGCGCCAGATGCTCGCGGGCCCCGAGCCGCCGACCGCGGTGATGTCGGCCAACGCCCTGTCGTCGCTGGGCATGATCCGTGGCCTGCACCAGGACCAGCCCTGCGTGATCGCCCACGTCAGCTTCGACGACTTCGACGGCGCCGAGTCGCTGTCCCCCCCGGTCACGGTGGTCCATCAGGACCCGACCGCGATGGGCCGCGCCGCCGCCGACCTGCTGCTGCAACGCCTCGAGGACCCGACCGGACCGTCCCGTCACGTCACGCTACCGACCCGGATGATCGTTCGTGGGTCGGGGGAGCTGCCACCATGCGACCGATCCTGATGCCGCCCAACCGGCTGGACCATTTCTACCTCGGAGGGAGCCGGATCACCGACCTGCGCGGGGTCGCGGCCACCAGTGACCGCTCACCCGAGGAGTGGCTCGGCTCCACGGTGACCCGTTTCGGGGAGGAGCGTCTGGGACTGAGCAGCCTGCCCGATGGCAGCCTGCTGCGCGACGCGGTCGACGCCGACCCCGACGCCTGGCTCGGCGCCGCGCACACGGCCGCCTTCGGAACCTCGACCGGGATCCTGGTCAAGCTGCTGGACGCCGGCCAGCGCCTCCCGGTCCACCTGCACCCCGACCGCGCGTTCTCCCGGCGCCACCTCGACTGCCCCTACGGCAAGACCGAGGCCTGGTACGTACTCGAGGCCGACGAGGGTGCGGTGTGCCACCTCGGCTTTCGGGAGGAGCTCGGGTCCGGGGAACTCGCCCGACTGGTTGCCGATCAGGACACCGAGGCGCTGCTCGCGGCCATGCAGACCATCGAGGTCCGACCCGGCGACGGCATCCTGGTGCCCAGCGGGCTGCCCCACGCCACCGGACAGGGCATCCTCGTGGTCGAGGCGCAGGAACCCACCGATCTGTCGATTCTGCTCGACTGGTCCGGACTACCCCTCGACGGCGAGGTCGACGGCCACCTCGACCTTGGCTTCCCGACCGCGCTGAGCGCGGTCGACCGCTCCGGCTGGAGCCCCGAGCGGCTGGCCAGTCTGGTCACCCGCACCCCCGACCCGGCTCGGATCGACGCGCTGCTGCCGCTGCTGCCGGCGGCCTCGGAACCCTTCTTCCGCGTCCACCTCGCCCACCCGGCCACCGCGCTGGAGATCGAGCCCGGGTTCGCGGTGGTGGTGGTGCTGGCCGGGGTGGGCACGATCGACAGCTCCCAAGGCGGGTTCATCGCCTCTCGAGGCGACGTGCTGGTGGTGCCCTACGCCGCCGGGGCCTGGCAGGTCGGTGCCGGCCTGACCGCGGTCGTGTGCCGACCCGGCACCGACGGGCCACTTCGGTCCGGAGCGGCCGCCTGATGGCCCCGCACGAGCCGCTGCTGCTCGGCATCGACGTCGGCACCACCGACACCAAGGCCGTCGCCACGACCCCGACCGGGCGGCTGCTGGCGATCGGGTCGGGCGCCACTGCGTGGCAGACCCGTGACGACGGCGGTGCCCAGATCGCCCCCGACGCACTGCTCGCCGGGGTCGTGGCTGCCTGCGCCGACGCGGTCCAACGCGCCCTGGGCCACCTGCCGTCCACTCCGGCAGTGGCCGGGGTCGGCATCACCTCCATCGCCGAGGCCGGCGTCCTGCTCGACCCGGCCGGCCGGCCCACCTCGACACCGATCATCGCGTGGTTCGACCCACGCGGTGCCGAGGAGTTCCGCGCCCTCGAGGCCGACTTCCTCGAGGAGTTCACCGCCCGCACCGGGCTGCCGGTCTCACCGGTGTCGACCATCGCCAAGCTGCTGTGGCTGCGCGCGCACACCGACCTCGACCTGACCGGCCTGCGCTGGCTCAACGTGGCCGAGTACGTCGCCTACGCCTGGGGCGCCGAACCGACGATGGAGCCGTCGCTGGCCTCACGGACCGGACTGATCGACCAGGACGACCTCACGGGGTTCCCCGACACGCTCGAGCGCATCGGAGCACGGCCGGATCTGCTGCCCCCGCTGGCGCCGGCGGGTACCCGCATCGGCACCGCACGAGGTGAGGTCCCCGCCTGGCTCGTCGGGGCGTCGTTGACCGTGGCGGGCCACGACCACCCGGTCGCGTCCCTGGCGGCCGGAGCGACTGGTCCCAACGACCTGTTCGACTCGTGCGGAACTGCCGAGGCGATGCTTCGCGTCACCGAGGCCCGGATCTCCCGGGCCGAGCGCACGACCCTGAGCCGCAGCAACGTCAGCCAGGGCACCCACCTGCTGCCCGGCCGGCGCCTGCTGCTGGGTGGCACCCGGGGCGGACTGCTGCTCAAGCGCACCCTGTCGATGCTGGGTGCCGCCGAGCCCGAGGCCCGCGCTGCGCTCGACGCCCAGTGTCCGACCGGCGAGGTGCGCCTGCCCGTCCACGTCGATGGCGGCCGGCTCGACGAGCAGGCGGTGTGGGTGCGCATCGACGGTGACGATGTCGCCCCGCCGCTGGTGTGGCGCGCCGCGCTCGAGGCCGCCGCTGACCAGGCGCAACTGCTCGTCGAGGCCTTCGAGGGCGTGGTCGGTCCCGCCGCACGGATGGTCGCTGCCGGGGGCTGGCTGCGCTCGCCGTCCTACCGCGCGGTCAAGCAGCGCCGCTTCCCCGGCGTGGTCTTCGCCGACATCGAGCAGGCCGGGGGGCTCGGTGCCGCTGCCGTCGCCGGGTTCGCGGCGGCCGACAACGCCTCGATCGCCGCGCTGCCGGCCGCGATCGACGCGTTCATGGCCGGCTACGCCGAAGCGGCCGGGTCGTCGTAGGCCACCACCTCGACCGAATCCCGCTCGTCGGAGCGCAGCGCCGCCGCGAACAGCGCGTGGCTGTCCAGTGCTTCGCGCGGCGTCGCGCAGCCGAACCGCTCACCGAGCAGGCCGGCCTGTTCGGCCAGGAACGCGGCCCACATCTGCAGCAGCGTGTCCGGGAAGCCGAACTCGAAGATCCCTCCCGTGATGGTCGGGAACACCGAGTGGTGGCCGGGCTGCACCTCCTCGAAGACCTGCTCGCCGGCCTCGGTGAGCCGGAAGCGGCGGACCACGGCCGGGCTGCGGGTCGAGAACGACACCCCGCCGTCCATGCCGACCGCTTCGAAGACCCAGGTGTTCATCTCGCCGGGGGCGATGCGTTTGGTTTCGAGGTTCAGTGGGAAGTCCCCGTCGGGACCGGGCACGCGGCACGACAGCGTGGCGTTCTCGGCGGTGTCGCACACGGCCGTACCGCCAGCAGGATCGGGACGGGTGCTGACCAGGTCCTGCAACACCGCGCGGACCGAACCCGGCCGCCAGCCCAGCCGGAGCGGCACGTGCGCCACGTGCATGCCGAGGTCGGCCATCACCCCGATCTCGCCGCAGCGGGCACGCTGCCGCTTCCAGTTGATCGGTTTGGAGCGCAGCAGGTCACTGGAGTGCAGGAACGCCCCGCGCGCCTCGATGATCGGCCCGAGTGCGCCGGAGCGCACCAGGTCGACGGCGGCCTGCGCACCGGGGTAGAACGGGAACTCGGAGGAGCAGCGCACGAACCGGTCGGAGGCCTCGATGGCTGCCACGATCCGACGCGCCGCGTCGAGGTCGATACCGAACGGCTTCTCGGCGAGCAGGTCCTTGCCGGCGGCGAGTACGTCGAGGTAGATGCGCTCGTGCAGGTCGTGGGGCACGGCGGCGTAGACCACCTCGACGTCGTCGCGGACGAGCAGCGCGGTGTGGTCCGCGACGGTGTCCACGCCGTGGGCGGCGAAGAACTCCCGAGCGGAAGGGGCGGGATCCGCGACGCAGACAACGACGGGGCGCACCGGATGTCCGGGCAGGGCCGCCCAGCGCCCGAAGGCGGCCAGCGCCTCGCGGCCCATCAGCCCGCCACCGATGATGCCGACCCCGACGCGGGTGGGGGTACTCATGCGCGGCCTCCCCCGATCATCGCCGCAGCATCGTCTACGCTCGCCTCCGCGTGCAGCAGCGCCATCAGCGCACGGGTCATCCCGCCCGGATCCGCGTGCTGGATGATGTTGCGTCCATACACGATGCCGCGCGCCCCGGCGTCGAGCACGCCCTTGGTTCGTTCGAGCAGGACGCGATCCTCGACCCGACCGCCGCCGCGGATCAGCACCGGGATCTGCCCGGCGGTCTCGACCACCCGTCCGACATCTGCCGGGTCGGTGGTTGGGTCACACTTGATCACGTCCGCGCCGAGCTCCACCGCCTGTCGCACCAGTGACACGATGCCCTCGGGCGCGGTGTCGGAGGTGTAGCCGCCCCGGGTCGTCGCCCCCATCACCAGCGGCTCGACCATCATCGGCATCCCGCTGCGCTCGGCGGCCGGCTTGAGCGCGAGGATGTTGTCGATGCAGGCCTCGTGCACGTCGGGGCGTCCGTGCAGGTCGAGCAGGTTGACCACCACGCAGGTCGCATCGAGCCGCACGGCCTGTTCGACCGGGTCGGCGATCATG
Source organism: Nitriliruptoraceae bacterium (assembly GCA_007134165.1). Lineage (GTDB taxonomy): Bacteria > Actinomycetota > Nitriliruptoria > Nitriliruptorales > Nitriliruptoraceae > SKJO01. The sequence continues at coordinate 16,282 of SLLJ01000037.1, forward strand.
CGGCTGAACAGGCGCTCTGGCAGGTCGTCGCCGTAGATGTTGGCGACGTCGGTGCGCAGCACCAGGGCGGGCTTGGCGCGCCCGGGCAGCGCCTGGAGCAGGGGCGCCTGTCCGATCGTGAGCTGGATCGCATCGGGGGCTGCATCCACCAGCGTGCTCACCGCCGAGGGTAGGTGCTCGATGCCGGTGAGAAACGAGTACTCCCCGAAAAAGCCATGGTCGACGGCGACGTCCAGACAGCGGCCGGAATCGGGGTGGAAGAGGCGATTGAGGCGGTACGACGTACTCATCGGCAGGCTCCGGGTCGGTGCCTGGCAGTCTAATGACAACGATGGTCAACTGCGTGGGCCCCGGCGCGACGGCGGTCTGCGACCACCCCCCGAGCCCAACCGCCGGGTATGCCCGCTGGGGCCGGTGATCAGCGGCCTTCGACCCGGGCGCGGATGCCGCGCAGCATCCGGTGGGTCATCACGAAACTGACCGCCGCTACCGGCTCGACCAGCAGCCATGTCCACCAGCGCCGGTAGCCGTAGCGTTCCCGGACCACCAGCCAACTGCCGCCGTCACCGGCCTGCTGCACCACGAACGCCCAGCTGAAGTCGTACGGCGCCTGCGCAGCGCCCTCGCCGCCAGGTCCCTCCGAGGCGGCCCCGGTCACCGGCACGCTGCCCTCCAGCACCAACGCATGTCCAGCCTCGACCTGCACGACCCTGAGCGCCACCTCGGGATGCAGCCGGACCTCGTCGCCGACCTCGAGGTATTGCCACGCATCGACGATGCGTTCGGCACTGTGGATGTCGCAGCCGATCAGGTTCTCCAACGTGTCGTAGCTGTAGAACCCACCCCGGCCCTGACCCAACTGCACGACCCACGGCCAGACCTGCGCAGCCGGAGCCTCGATGCGGATCGCCCGCGTGGCCACCAGATCCGCGGTGTCCACGAGTTCGTCACCGGGCAGCGGCGCGTGGACCAGCCAGGCCGGCGTGCCCCAGCGCAGTTGCCAGCGACGCACCAGTGCGACGTACCCGGCCACCACGACCATCCCGACCAGCGCGACCCGACGCAGCATGACCGACCTCCTCAGGGTGACGATTCCCGGCGCAGGGATTCGCCGTTGGCCCGACCCTACGCCACCTCGGCCAGCTCCTGGGAGAGCTGGCCCAACGGCCGTGTCCGTTCGTGCGAGTTCCGCCCGGTGGCGGCTTGGACGATCCGTACGGTGAAGACACGCTGTCGACGACCTGAGGAGTCCCGATGCGACGCAAAGAGCCACCGAACCCGACCCGCCCGGCACGGCCACGCATGCTCACCGTCGCCCTCTGCGCGTTGGCGATGGCCGTGGTGCAGGTGGGAGCTGCCGATGCGCAGGACCTGCCGTACAACCGGGGCGTCACCGACGCCTGCGTCGCCCAGGCGATGGAGGCCGACGCCTTCTCCGACGTCCACCTCGGTCAGGTGCACTCCGAATCGATCGACTGCCTGTGGGTCTACGGGGTCGTCCAGGGCCGATTCGTCGATGGCCAGCCCGTCTACGAGCCTGGCGAGGACGTCGACCGCCAGCAGATGGCCTCGTTCATCGTGCGGATGCTGCTGCCGTTGCCGGAGCGCTACTTCGCCCTCCCGGACGGAGATGACGGTGCCCAGTTCGACGACTCCGGCAGCATCAGCGACGCCCACCTTCGCAGCGTCAATCGCCTGCGCGACGCCGGCATCGTCGAGGGCTACGACGACGGCACCTACCGCCCCGACCAGCACGTCGACCGCGCCCAGATGGCGTCGTTCATTGCCCGCTCAATCGAGGAGGTGCTGCAGGACGAGTTGCCGCGCGCCGAGGGACTGTTCGACGACATCGCCGGCAACGTTCATGAGCAGAACATCGAGAAGCTCGCGACCGCAGGCATCGTCCAGGGGCGCAACGGCAGCTACCACCCGAGCGAGCCCACCACCCGTGCACAGATGGCCTCGTTCATCGCCCGGGCGATGGACTATCTGGTGAACACCGGGGTGCTGCTGCCCATGGAGTTCGGCCAGGGCACGGCCACCACCTACGAGCTCACCGAGATCGATTGGGGTCGACACGAGGACTTCGAGCGCGTGACCTTCACCCTGACCAACGACGAGGGCACCGCGGGCTGGCGCATGCGGTACGTAGACGCCGCGCGCCAGGAGGGCAGCGGACACGAGCTCGAGGTCGAGGGCGACGCGATCATCGAGGTCGTCCTGACCGGGACCGCTCCGCCCGACACCACCATCGACTTCGACGCGTCCTTCGGCGGCGATGCGGTCGTGGAGGTGGTGGACGGCGGCTGGTTCGAGGGCCGACACCAGCTGTTCCTGGGCACGACGGGACTGCACGACTTCGGAGCGGCGCAACTCGATGCCCCGCGGCGGGTCTACCTCGACGTCTTCGCCGACTGACCGTCGGCCGAAGCGTCGGCCCGCAGCATGGTGGTGCCCACCGCGATCGTCGCGGTGGGCACCGTGCATCTAGGGGCTCACCGGGGTGCCCGGTGCCCGGCACCTCGGTCGACATCTGCCGGGACGGGACTGGCGTGCAGGTCGTCCCGGCCGGCAGGAGGCCCGGGTGTCGCCGAAAGGCGCACCTGGAAGGCCTCGGGTCAACTGCGAGAACCGGCTGGCACCACCACGTCCGCCTGACCACATCCCTGCTGACGCTGGATCGCCTCGAGCACGAAGATCGCGGCCGTGAAGCCCGGGACCAGCCACTGCGCGACCCGGAGCCGACGTTGCGCGGCTGCCACCTCCGGGGGTGTGGCAGCGATCGAGATGGTGGCCGTGGCGACGGGAACGTCTCCGCCCCGCACGACCCGTTGTCCGGAGATGCCGGTCTCCACGGTCGCCAGCACCGCTGCGAGGGTCACGGCCGTTCGCAAGCGGCGCAGGCCGCCTGATGTTCGGTCGCGGCCAGCGGGGGACGGCATCAGCCGACCGAGCGCGTAGGCGCTCGACACCTGCGCCACCAACGCGCATCCGGCGATCGGAGCCCAGCGGAACCAGCCGGCGTTGGCCACCCGGGTGCGCTGGGTGTGGTCGTCGACCTCGATGGTGGCGCCGTTGAGCCCGACAGCTCCCATCCAGGCGCCACCGAACCATGCGGCCAGTCCGAGGTCGTGGACCACGGCCAGCACGGTTGTACCGTTCCTCATGATTCGAGTCTCCACACGCGATCGAGGCAGACCATGGTCGCATCCAGCCGTCCGCTCCAGACCCGCGGCACGGTACGCCGTGTCGCCCGCTGGTGCCTGGACCTCACGACCACCCTCGTACGCTACGTCGCGCAACGGATCCCGACCTACCTCCGCCACCGGGAGGAGGCGTTGGGCGACCCCCCCGATTTCGACCGCGAACTGCCCGGCGACCCGGCCACGCTGCAGCGCCCCCGCGAAGGCATCGGCCCGCTGTTCCACCGCAGCTACTGGGTCGTCGTGACCGACGAGGTTCTCAGCGGTGAGCAGCTGATCAGCTACATCCTGAAGGAACCGAACACGGTCACGGCCACCGAGATGGCGCGGTTCGAGACCATGGATGGCGAGCCGGCCCGCGACCTCGAGGTCGGCGACGAGTTGATCGTGCGCCTGCCTGGTCCGTGGAACGGCCCCATCCGTGTGATCGAGTGCACACCGAACTCGTTCCGGTTCGCGACGCTACGGGGCCACATGGAGGCGGGCGAGATCGAGTTCCGGACCCGCACGGATGATCGCGGCTTCCTCGAGTTCCGCATCGAATCGTGGGCCCGCAGCGGCGATCCCCTGTTCCACCTGCTGTACGGGCGGTTGCTCATCGGACGCGAGCTCCAGCAGCACATGTGGGCACAGTTCTGCCGACGAGTGGCGGCGGTCAGCGGCGGCGTTCGGATGAGCAACACCGCCTCGAGCACGCGACGCCTCGACCCGACCTGGTGAGCGCGTCACGACGCATCGTGCAGACCGCACCGGTTCCATCGTGGGCGCTGCGCGCCTACGACGACCTGCACCAACGAGCCGTCAACTTCGAACCACTCTCGTGGGAGCAGGCCGCCGGCGATCCAGCCTGGCAGGTCGACCGGCGGCAGGTCGAACTCCAACCGGAGGCCCCCGGACCACCGCAACCCGGTGGCCCATTCGAGGTCGCTCGCCGCCTGCTGGTGAGCTACGAGGTGGCCGACCCGGCGCTGGTCCGGGCGGTCTACGACGAGCGAGCTCCGTTCCAGGGACGTGACATGCTGCTCGTCGGTCGCTTCTACGGGTTGCGCTTCCCGATGGGTGTCCGCGTCGGAGGGGTCGTCGACGGTCCCGACGAGGTGGAGGGAGCTCGAGTGCACCGTTTCGCCTGGCACTACCGCACCCTCGAGGGACATCTCGAGCGTGGGCAGATGGACTACGAGGTGGTGAAGTACCTCGAGGACGGACGCGTGGAGTTCCGCATCGCCGCCTACTCGCAGCGCGGGACGACCCCGAACCCGATCGTACGCGCCGGTCTGGCCCTCTTCGGGCGCACCACGCAGTTGCGGTTCTACGCCCGGGCGTTGCACCGGATGCAGACTCTGACCGCCGCCGGGGCCGCTGAGCACAGCGCCTGAATCGCCAGTGACCCTGAGCGCGAGTTTGCCGGTTGCGATCAGCCGTGACGTGACGGGGCACGTGCGCTCATCCCCCGTCGCGGAGTGCTGGCACACTGCCCCGACGATGAGGTGATGACGGGTCCCTGCTGCTCGGTGCCGGATGCCGGGGAAGGATCCACGTGAGACTCAGCCAGTCCTCGCGTGTGGGCGGCGCTGGTCTGCTGGCCCTGGTGGCCACCTATGGCATCGGCCGGTTGGCGTACGGGTTGTTCGTGCCGACCTTCCGGGAGGAGTTCGGCCTGTCCGTGGACGCGCTGGGCTTCGCCGCCAGCGCCGCCCAGACCGGCTACCTCGCGGCGATCGTGGCCACGGGTGCACTGACAGCCCGTTTCGGCGCTCGCGTGCCGGTGGTGTCCGGGTGTCTGCTGTTGGCGGTCGGCGCGGCACTGACGGCGTTGGCACCCGGTCCCCTGCTGCTGGTTGTCGGGGTGACCGCTGCGGGTACGAGTGCTGGGGGGGCCTGGGCGCCGTTCTCGGACGCGGTCGCCAGCCAGGTTCCGTCGCCGGAGAGACGGCGTGCCCTGGCGTTGGTCAACGCCGGGTCTCCGGCCGGGCTGCTGATCGCCAGCGCGCTCATGCTGGTGGCGGGTGACCGATGGCGGGCCGTGTGGTGGGGGTTCGCGGCACTGGGGCTGCTGGCGGCCACGGCGTCCTGGAGGGTTCTGGCACCAGGCACGATGGACGGCGGCGTCGATCGTGGACGAACCGGTATGGCGTGGTTCCTCAACGCACGTTCGGCTCGACTGTACGTCGTTGCCCTGGGGATATCGGTGAGCTCCGGCGCTTACTTCACGTACGCACCGGACACCGCACAGGACGCCGGCCTGGCCAGCTGGATCGGTCCGGCGATGTGGGCGATCCTGGGTGCCGCCGGCGTGTCGGTGGGCGCCTTCGGGGGCGGGATCTCCCATCGGTTCGGTCTACGCGGACCCTTGGCGGCGACGCTGGTACTCGTCGGCGTATCGAGCGTGGCACTGCTCGCCGCTCCAGGCTCGACGCTCGCAGCCCTCGGCTCAGCTGCCCTGTTCGGGGTGGGCTTCACCACCGCGTTCGCTCTCCTCGTGATCTGGAGCCAACAGGTCTTCCAGGATCGGCCCAGCACCGGCTTCACCATGACCCTGGTGTTCATCGCGGCCGGGTTCATCGTGGGGCCGAGCCTGTTCGGCGTGCTGGCCGCCCACGTCGGCCGTTCCTTCGCCCTGCTCGCTGCGGCCACCCCGGCCCTGCTCGTGGCGCTGGTGCCCCCGGCGCGCCGCGATCACCTCGAACCACATGACCGCTGGTAGACCCGAGGATTCCTGGGCCCCGTGGGGCTCGCAGCGCCCGAGTCGTGCGGGCTTCGACAGCTCGTCGATGTCGGCGTCCGATGGGTGTCGCCACGCCGCAAGGTCATGCTCCATCCATGGGGAACACTGCCGAACATGCTGACACCTCAGAATCTGCCGAAGCCCACCCGATCTTGGTCTCCCCACCTGGGTGGGGGGCGAGAACCCAACTCTGTCGCGGCTCGCAACCGCTCGAGGTTGCCGGGAGCCACCGCAGTCACAGGGTGCTCCCACGCGGCGACTTCGCCCATCGTGCGGTAGCTCGCGGCGATCCGTGAGTTACCGATGGCAACGAGGGGATCCTCCGGTCAGATCGGCACCGTCAACCGGTGCCGAACCAGGGCCGGAGGTAAGCACCACCCATCGCCGCCGTTCGGACGGAAATCGGCAGCATCCGGAGCCCGAGAGCGTCGCGTCACGAACCAGGCCCCATGATCTCCTCGCCGCGCGTTCCTGGGCCGCGGCCTCGATCGGCCGCAGCCCCCGAGGGTCAGGGACGTTCGTAGACGCGGACGTAGTCGATTTCGTAGGTGTGGGGGAACTGGGCGCGTTGGATGCCGTCGCGGGTGCAGTGGTCGGGGGCGTGTCCGGGGTCGTTCCATTTGGCGCAGCGGTCGA
>SLLJ01000163.1 GCA_007134165.1 Nitriliruptoraceae bacterium
CGGGAGCGGGAGGGTCGGGGTCAGTCGGGTCGCAGGTGGTCGGTGGGCGATTCGGCAGCTGGCGGCTGACCGGCGAGCACGGCGTCGATGAGATCGGCGGCGATGTGCGGCCTCAGCCGGGCGGCTTCGACCCGCAGCGCATCCGCTGCCGAGGCCGCTCGGTCATCGTCGATCAGTGCCCGCACGATACGTCGCAGCCGTTCCGGGGTCAGTCGCCAACGGGGCAGGCAGCGACCGGCTCCGGTGTCCACCAGCCGGGCGGCCTCCTCGCGCTGATCGCCCTGATAGGGGACCACGAGCTGCACCACTCCGTTGGCTGCCGCCTTGGTCAGGAACCCGGCGCCGCCCGGGCTCACCGCCAGGTCCGCGGCCGCGAGCAGCGGAGCATGCGGGCCACGACCGACGACCAGCCCGGGCTCGCGCCGCGCCTCGAGGTTGTCGGAGGTGATCGCCAGCCGGAGGCCGACGTCGCGCAGCCCCTCCAGGGCCATCTCCCCGAGCCCGGTGTGCACACCGGTTGCGGTGGAGTCAGTGACCAGCACCAGGGGTGCCCGGCCGGCAGGCACGTCGAGTTCGGGCCCGGCGAGGTCGAGAGCCAGCGGCCCGACCACGTGCGCGTCGGACGGCCAGTGTCGGCGGCGGCGCTCGAGGGACGGCAGCGTGGCGATCAGGCGCAGAACCGGAGCCGCGACCGCATCCAACCCGAGCCTGGCGGCGACCTCACCGGCCTGCCGGACTCCCAACTGCAGCGACCGCGCCTGCGCCCGCAGGATGCGGCGGTCGTCGTAGCGGCGCCACGGGCTGCGGGCCAGACGACGACCCAGGCCGATCGGCGGCAGGTCCGGGTCGGGATCGTCGAGGTAGTGGGGAACGAGTTCCACCCACGGCCGGTCGAGCAGCTGTGCGGCGAACGCCCCGGCACGGGTGATGGTGTCCACGACCAAGAGGTCCGGATTCCAGGCTTCCAACTGGTGGGCGAGCGGGCGCGCCATCTCACCGGCACGTCTCCAGAGCCGGTGGCCGAGGTCATCGTCCTGAGGCGTGGGCCCGAGCAGCGGGAGCACGTCACCCGCAAGGTCCAACGATTCGGCGGTCAGCAGGTGGTCGGGGCCGCTGAGGAACCGGACGTCATGGCCACGCTGTCGCAGCGCCGCCGAAAGCCCGAGTGCCGGCAACGCATGCCCGGCGTCCGGACCGGCGACCACGGCGATCCGCTGCACACCTGCCTCCGTGGTCCCTGGTTGGACGCCGGAGGCTCCGACGTCCCCGCCGCCGAGAGCCTAGCGCTGCGCCCCCGGATCCCCGCCGGTCAACGGCGCCCAGAACCAGACGGTCGACGGCGCTGAGAACGAGACGGTCGACCGTGCTCAGAACCCGCCGGGTACGTCGGGCAGGTCCGAGGGCGGCTCGAGCAGCGCGTCACACCATCCGGCCAGGGTTGCCGAGGCGACGGGATCGGCGATGCGCAGCAACGCCTCGACCGCCGCATCATCGGGCGCTGCCCGCCACCGCGTGGAGGTCACAGCATCGGCTGGCAGTCCGAGCGCCCCCGACCACGCATGACGGGCGAGGTCCCCGGCCACCCCCGGTCCGAGCCGCAGCACCAGCCGGATGCGTCCGGCCTCGACCGGGTGGTAGGCGGCCAGCCAGCGCAGCAGCGCGGCGAGCACCTCACGCCGGGAGGTGGAAACGGTCAGCGCGTGCAGCCCGATGTCCGCCGTGGCCGCCACCAGGCCAAGCCCGGCGGCGAAGCCAGGATCGGTGGCCAGGTTGTCGAGCGCTTCGTCGCAGGCGGCAGCACGGGCAAGCTCGAAAGCCGCCCGCGCCTCGTCGTGCTCGGCACCCTCGGGCGCGGACAGCTCGCGGCCGCCAGCCGCGCCGGCGCGGATCCGACGGCGCAGCTCCGGATCGACGGCGACGTCACCGACCCAGGCACGCACGATGAGCTCGTCCACATCGAGTTGGCGGGCAATGTCGGCCAGGTCCAGCCCGGCACGCCGCAGTGCGCGGGCCCGGGCTGCGCGGGTGTCGCGGGGGTCGTCGAGTTGCTCGCCCGCGCCATGCGACCGGGGATCGATCACGGCGGGAGCGCCGATCACGCGCAGGTCCGGGAGGACCTGCGGCGCCACCTCACGCCGAGCGCGGGCCGTCAGCGCATAGGGGATCGGCTCATGCGCATCGGCGTCGAACAGGGCCGGCTGCGCGGCGACGGGAGTGCTGGGAGCGGTCTTGGTGTCCATGACCACACCGTACGAAAGGGGTGTGACCATCTCACCGGCGTCTGCTGTGGCTCCATGTGGAAGGCGCCCACTTCTCCCGGCACCTGAGGGGATGAGGTGGTGTCGTGGCGAAGGCGGGCAGGATGTCGAGGACGCGTGCGAACTATCGAACTGGGTGACCTCGACCGGAGGCGTCACGACGCACCTCCGGACACCGCGTGACGGTCATGATCGACACCTCGGCGTGGATCTCGGACCTCCGCGGTACGGGCAGCCCGCACACCTGCTACGTCCGTCATCCCATCCTCGCCGACCGGCCGCTGGAGGGGACCGGGTTGATCCTCTCCGAGCGCACCGCCGGTGCCCGCAGCCCACGATGGGCCGCTGACCTGCGCGCCCTGTTCCTGCGCGGTCCGATCCTGACCGTCGAAGGTTTGCAGGACCGGGAAGTCGCCGCGCAGCTCTACCGCTCGGCGCGATCGAGGGGACTCACCGTCCGTTGCGGCACCGACGGCCTGATCGCGGCCGTGCCGCTTGGCACGGGCTGCCCGGTGCTCGCGATGGACCGCGACGTCGCAGCGCTCGCCCAGGTGTCCGATCTCGTTGTCGAGCACTCGCAGCCGTGACGTCGTCTGCCGGGCCGGACGACTGCTGCCGCCCATGTCGGCACCGTTGCTGCCACGAGGTTCGAGCGTGTTCGGGGACATCCCGCGCGTGAAGCTGTTCTCCGGATACAGCGCCGTGCGTGGGGCGGTCGAACCCACGCCCGCTCGCTCCCCCGCCTGCGGGGGATCAGGGCCGGTGGGTGACGGCGAGCAGGTGGCTGGCTGCGGCGAGCATCCCGGGGTCCGACTCGACCAGGCGAGCGGCGTCGAGCAGGGCTTGGCGGCGGGAGGGATCTGCCCAGCGCTGTTCGAAGTCGGGCACGAGGAAGCTTGGCCCTTCGATGTTGAAGACCGACGGCGCGGCGAACCCGGCGTCGGTGATCTCGGTCTGCAGTTCGCCTGGCAGGTGGAAGTAGGCGTTGGTGAACATGCCGTGGTGCGCGCCGTGGAACTCGCCGGTCCGCACCGCATGGGTGACGGCAGCCATCGCCCCTTGTGCATGCAACGTGCCGAGCCGGACGAGCATGTCGAGCAACGCCGCGAACCTCGCGATCGCTGCGGCGAAGAGCAGGCCCCCGGGGCGCAGCGCGCGGCGTGCCTCCTGAAGCGCGAGCCCGCGATCCGACGGGTCGAGCAGGTGGTAGAGCGGTCCGAGCAGCAGGACGACGTCGTAGGTGCCGTCGTCGACGGGCAGGTCGCGGGCGTCGCCGCGTTCCGCGCTGAAGCGGCCGTCAGCTGCAGCCTGCTCGATGTGGAGCGGCACCGGGTCGATGAGGTGGACGTCGTAGCCAAGCTCGACGAGCCAGCTGGCGTGGATCCCGGCGCCTCCGCCGACATCCAGCACCCGCAGCGGAGGCTCTGGGAGGACTCGGAGGATGAGCTCACGGGTCCGTTCCAGCTCCAGCGGACCCGAAGGAAAGCCCCCGGTCAGGCGGCCGGCTTCGGAGCCGCGCTCGTAGAACGCCTGGATCGCTGGATCGAGTTCGGGCACCGCCCTCCACCTCGTGTCGTGAAGCGGACGGCTGGGACCGTACCGGTAGGGTTCCCGAACCCGAGCCGCGGTACGCACGACGGCGCCATCGAGGCCACACGCCTGCACCATCGACCCACGAGAGGGGATCACGCCGGACGGCATGATCCGCACCCGGGCAACGCGTGATGCCATCGCAACCATCTACGCCCCGGCGCTCCAGGCGGCGGTTGAGGCCATGGCCGGACCGGCGGCCCGGTACGTGGACGGGTCGGTGGCGACCGGCCCCGCGGCACCTCCGACCTCCGACGTCGATCTGCTGACGGTCGGGTTGCCCGCATCCCAGGCCCAACGGCTGTCAGCGGAACGGTCGGCGAGGTTCGCCGATCGGTGCCGTGAGGTCAGTGTCGCGCCTGCACGCCGGCAGCACCTCGAAGACCGGAGCGTTGAGGGCTACGGACTACGTGCCTTCCCCCGGCACGACTGCGTGCACCTGGCGGAAGCCGATCCGGCCGACGGCCTTGGTGACTGCCCGGCGGATGCACGAGCGGCCCGCGGGTTCAACGGCGACTTCGGGCGGCACCGGCAACGGTGGCGATCGGCACTTGACCGTGACGTCGAGGTGGCGCAGCTCGGGACGCGCATCGCCCGCAAGACCCTGCTCGCCGTCGCATGCTTGGTCTCGCTGCGCGACGCGACGTGGTCGACGGACCCCCGCTCCTGCGCGGCGAGGTGGAACCACCTCGAACCCGACATCCGACTCGACACGCTGGTCGCCTGGCTCGACACGCCGCCAGGAGACCCGGGGGCGATCGCCCCGGTGCTCCACGGACCGGTCGCTGCGGTGGTGCAGGCGTTCGAGTCGGAGAGCGGAGTCTGGAACGACCCGTAGGTCTGGCTGCGCGCCCTGAACCCGCCGGACGGCCTGCAGGTCGCACCTCGGCGCGTCGTCGCCAGGTTCTGGGGCGCACCTGCGCAGGGTGATCGAGGAGGCGCCGGTACCGATCAGACCGCAACGCCTGCGGGCGGGTGATCGTCTGGCGGCGGTGTCGTTGTCGTAGGGTCGTCCGGGCACGTTTCCGCACCGCTCCGAGGCGGGGAAGCGCCAGCTGGAGGCCGCCTTCGGGGTCGAGGTCGTCGAGATGCCCCACACCCTGGCGGACGCTGCCGCGCTGGCCGCCGACCCGGCAGCACGGGCCGGCGACCTGCACCGCCTTGTGGGGATCGTGTTTGATCGGCCCGGTGGCGCCGATCTGCCGGTGGCCGCGCAGAGCGAGTACGACGCAGCGATCCTGCAGGTCGTGCGTGACGAGGAGGGCCTCACCGACCTTCCGATCGTCACCAAGGTGGATATCGGCCATACCGACCCGATGTGGACCGTGCCGCAGGGGGCCCGCAGGCGCAGCGACCCGACGGCATCGGCGCTGACCTTCCTCGAACCGGCCATCGGATGAACCTCCCGGTGGCGTCATGAGCGACGACTGGCCGGCATGGGCCACCCAGCGCATCGAGATCCACGGCTGGGACGCGACCTGGCAACAACAGACGGCCGCCCTCATCGCCGACCTCCACCCGCTGCTCGAGCGCCGGTTGGAGGGGCCCATCGGACACGTCGGCAGCACCGAAGTCGACGGCGTTGCGGCCAAACCGGTGATCGACCAGCAGGCACCGGCGGCCTTGCTGGTCGGCAGCGAGCCGGCCGACGATCCTCTCGTCGAGGCGGGCTGGCAGCTGGCACCACCCGAGTTGGATCAGCGCGCTTGGCGGCAACCGGTAGGTCCTGGCCGACGGTGACCGCCGTGTCGCGCACCTGCACCTGATCGAAGCCGACCATCCACGATGGCGGCAGACCCTCGCCGTCCGTGACCGGCTACGCCAGCAGCCAGTCGTTGCGAAGCCGTACGCGGGTCTCAAGCGGACCACAGCCTGCGAACACCTCGAGGACCGCGAAGTACCCGTGCGCGTTGAGACCTGACCGACTCAGTCCGTTCCGGCATCCGCGCCCCCGAACAGCTCGGCGAACAGCTGCTCGGCCAGGCGCGCTCCTTCGTCGGTGAGCGCCACCGATTTGGCCTTGGAGCGCGGATCGTCGATGAGCCCTCGTTCGTGCAGGCCGTCGGTGGCCTCCCAGGGGAAGGTCTTCCACGCCCGCCAGCCGTAGGTATCCAGGTGCGCGTTGAGGTGCATCAGTGCCAGCACGGCGTCCTGGACCCGACGTTCGTCGTACACGGCGTCCTCGATGACGCGGAATCCTTGACCCCATCAAGCTACCTCGAAGCGGACGGTGGGTCACCCGCACCCGTTGCGCCTTGGCGAGGCGCCGGCTCTGCAGGGCCTCGGCTTCTAGGACACTTGAGCGGGTTCCGACGTCGGGAGCGAAGCGGGAACCGTGACTTCTTGCGTTTGGTCCCGGTGCCCCACCCGGCCGAGTGCTGGCTGCGCCCGCAGCTGCCCGGCGAACGACGCCAGCATCGTGATCACGGGCGCGTCGCTTGGGTGGTGGCCGCACACAGCGTTCCTGTCGCCGTGTTCGACGACGGAAGCCCGTCGGCTGACCGGTCAGTGCTCAGGCGAACAACGTGGCGTCGGACCGGGCCAAGGTGTTGGGTCTCTCGACGTGGGTGTCCGCTCCCGCGTTCGCAGTCGGGGTCGTCTCCCGCGGTTCGAGGGCATCGTCGAGGCCGTTGGTCGCGCGTTCGTAGGTGGAGGGTGGTCAGGACCGGTTCGGGAGGATGCTGATGGCGCGCGCCACCTCGAAGTCGCAGCTGCTCGACGAGATCGCTCGTGAGCGTTGCGAGCTCGACGACCTGCTCGCGTCGATCCCGCCCGACCGGAAGCTCGAGGAGGTCACCGAAGGGCTGAGCGTCAAGGACCTGCTGGCGCATCGCACCGAGTGGGACCGGATGCTGCTGAGCTGGTACGACCAGGCACGGGCAGGCGCGCACCCGGCGGTGCCCAGTGCGCAGTTCAAGCGGAACCAGCTCCCGGAGCTGAACGCCCAGATCCAGCGCCGGTTCGTCGATGCTCCGTTGGAACGTGTCGAGACGGACTTCGTCGAGGTCCATGACCGGCTGTCTGCGGTCGTGGAGACGATGACCGAGCACGAGCTTTTCGGTGCCTCTGTCCACCCGTTCACGGGGAGCACGACGCTGGCTGCCTCCGTGACCTCGGCGCCCGCGGCCCACTACCGGTCGGCAGCCAAGCTCATCCGCAGGTGGTGGAAGGCACCGC
>SLLJ01000081.1 GCA_007134165.1 Nitriliruptoraceae bacterium
CGTGAGCGCGGTGCGCTCGAGTCCGAGGGCCGGCAACCAGTCCACGCGCCAGGCCGTTGCCCTCCAACACCTCGGCGTCACGACGTCCTGCGTGCCGTCGCACCCGAGCCTCGCGTCGGGCACGGCGATGCACGGGATCAGTCGCCGTCAGCCGGCGATCCACGACCACCACATCGCCGGCCAACCCAGCACGGAGATGCGGAGTTCCCAGTCGCCCCCCGTCGCGTCTCACTGCAGGTGACAGGCTGCGCGCCGACCAGGTCGGCCACGACGGGCGGACAGAGCCCACCAGCAGCACGGCACCGACGGGCACGAAGGCGGCCGTCGGCCACTGCTGCGGTGACGACTTCGTGACCAGCATGGGCCATCGATCCAAGGTCGGGACCTCTGGCCTTGACTCGCACGCCGACAGTCTGCTCAGATAGTCGGCGTACCACACCGAGAGCCTGCTGCAGGGGAAGCCGGTCGGAATCCGGCGCTGACCCGCAACCGTAGGTCGCCCATGGCGCACCCGCCGTGGCCCGCGACGAGCCGGGATACCAGCACGGGCGAGCGGCTCCATATCCGTCGAGGTCTGCGGGGCGGAGCCCGGGCGACAACGTCCGAGCCGAGCCCCCCGTGACGCCGAAATGGCGTCGGGGGGCTTGTTCGTGCCGTGACCTTCCGGGACCGTCACGGAGCGCACGAGAGGCACCCGATTGTCCCGCTGGTTGCTGGCGACGCTGGTCGCCGTCCTGTCCCTGTCCATCACCGCGCCCGCCGTCGCCGTGCACGGCACCACCACCGACCCCGTCCGCGCCGCCGCCGGCTGGCTCGCCGGCGAACTCGTCGACGGTGAGCGCATCGTCAACGAGCAGTTCGGCTTCGACGACGCCGGGCTCACCGCCGACGTCGTGTTCGCGCTGGCCAGCGCCGGCGTCGCCGCCGACACCATCGCCTCCGCCACCGACTGGCTGGAGAGCACCGCCGCCGACTACACCGGCCCCGCCACCGACAGCGTGTTTGCCGGCGCGAGCGCCAAGCTCGCCCTGGTCGTGCACGTCACCGGCCGTGATGCCCGCGAAGTCGGCGGACTCGACCTCGTCGCCCAGTTGCTCGACCGCGAGCAGGCCGACGGACGCTTCACCGACGATTCGGAGTTCGGGGACTTCTCCTCAACGCTGACCCAGGCACTGACCGTGCTCGCCCTGACCCGGATCGACGGGGTCGAGCCCTCGCAAGCAGCCATCGACTTCCTGCTCGACCAGCGATGCGAGGACGGCGGCTTCCGCTTCGACCCCGACGCCGAGGATTGCACCAGCGCGGTGGACACCACCGGATTCGCCGTGCAGGCGCTCAGCGCACTCGGCGGCGAGACCGCGACCGCCACGATCTCGGATGCTGCCGACTGGCTCGAGGGCGTCCAGACCGACACCGGGGGCTTCACCGACGGTACCGCCGGCGACGAACCGCCCCCCGCCAACGCCAACTCGACCGGTCTGGCCGCCGTGGCGCTTGCGATCGCCCAGCGTCCCGACGCAGTCGCCGGGGCCCGCGACCTCCTGATCTCGCTGCAGGAAGGGTGCGAGGGCGCCGACCCGGGCTCGATCCGCTTCGACGAGTTCGACGGCGGCGATCGCGACCGAGCGACCACCCAGGCGATCCTCGGACTGACCGGGATCGGGCTCGACACCGTCAGCGCCGAGGGCGCCAGCGTGACCGTGCCCGTGTTCGACTGCGATGGCGAGCCGGCCGGCTGCCAGCTGCCTTTCGACGACGTCGATCCCGACAACGTGCACGCCGCGGCCATCTGTGCGCTCACCGAGGCCGGCATCATCAGCGGTGTCACCGCTGACCGCTTCGCGCCCGAACTCGACCTGACCCGCGCACAGGCAGCCAGCCTGCTCGCCCGCGCACTGAACCTGCGGGACGTCGCGCCGCCCTTCGCCGACGTCGACCCCGAAGGCGTGCATGCCGGGGCGATCGGCGCGGTCGTCGACGCCGGGATCGCCGCCGGCACCAGCGCGACCACCTTCGACCCGGCCGGAGTGCTGCGCCGCGACCAACTGGCCACGCTGCTGGCCAACCTCGCCGAGCTCGACCCGGTCACGGGGTCGGTGTTCGAGGACGTCCCCGAAGCCAACGTGCACCGCGAGCGGATCAACGCGGTGGCCGAAGCCGGGATCACCACCGGGGTGACTCCCACCACCTTCGCGCCGGCCCGCAGCGTGACCCGCGCGCAGATGGCCTCCTTCCTGTCCCGCACGCTCGAGCAGCTCGAGCAGGTCTCGTGATCCCGACCCACGACCCGCCCCGCCCCCGTCGAGGGGCGGGGCCGGCCGTGGCCGTGCTGCTGGCACTGGCCGCCGTTCTGGCACCGGTGGGACCGGTCGGTCCCACCGGCGCCGCGGCCGCGGACTGCGACGGGGTGTGGGTGGTGGTGGACGCCGCAGGGCTCGGCGGGCCGATCACCACCACCTGTGCGCCGGGCACGCCCGGCACCGGGCTCGACGCACTGGAGCGCGCCGGGCACCGCTACGACTTCGTTCCCCGGCAGCCAGGATTCGTGTGCACGATCGACCGCCGTCCCGACCCGTGCAACGGCGCACCAGCCGACGCCTACTGGTCGTACTGGCACGCACCGGCGGGCGGGTCGTGGACCTACGCGACCCGCGGCGCCGGCACCCGCACCCCCGAACCCGGCAGCGCCGAGGGGTGGGCGTTCGGCGCGGGATCGCCCCCGTCACCTGCTCCCCCGGCGCCGAGCGCCCCCGAACCCGAACCCGCACCCGAACCCGCACCCGAGCCACCAACGGCGACCAGCCAGGACCGGCCCCCGACCGGCGACACCCCACGCGCCACGACCGACGAGCCGGCAGAGCCCCGCGCACCCGCCGACGATACGACGGACACCCCGACGGACAACCCGACAGACACCCCGGCGAACGAACCGGCGGACGACCCGTCCGACAACCTCGATGAGGTGGACGAACCCGACCTGCGGGCCGAGCGCGCAGCGGGGCCGGACGAGCCCGACGAGCCAGACGAGCCCGACGAGCCGTCCGAGCCAGACGAGCCCGACGAGCCGTCCGAGCCCGACGAGCCCGACGAGCCAGACGAGCCGGACGAGCCAGGCGAGCCCGCACCCACCGCCGACGATCCCGTGGCCCACGAGGTGGTGCTTGCCGGAGCTCCCCGCGGAGGCGGGCCCGGTACCGGACTGGTGGTTGGCACCATGCTCGCCGCCGGACTCGGCGCGGCTGCCTGGTGGCGGACCCGAACTCGGGAGGACTGAGCCGTGTCACGCCTGCGCCGTGCGACCGTGGTGCCCCGGGCTGTGCACCCGGGTGCCTGGTGGCTGTGGGCGCTGGGCCTGGCAACGGTCGCCTCGCGAACCACCAACCCGCTGATCCTGCTGCTGGTGCTGGCCACCGCCGGCTACGTCGTCAGCGCCCGGCGGGGTCACGCACCCTGGGCCCGTTCCTTCGGGCTGTTCCTCAAGCTCGGGCTCGTCGTGATCGCCATCCGAGTGGTGTTCCAGACCGTGCTTGGGACCCCGGTGCCGGGCACGGTGCTGGTCACCCTGCCCGAACTGCCGCTGCCGGAGTGGGCCGCCGGGGTCACCGTCGGCGGCCCGATCAGCGCCGAAGCGTTGGTGCTGGCCCTGGTCGACGGGCTGCGGCTGGCGGTGGTGCTGGCCTGCATCGGGGCGGCCAACGCGCTGGCCAACCCCAAGCGGCTGCTGGCGACCCTGCCCGCCGCGCTCTACGAGGTCGGGGTGGCGGTCGTGGTCGCGCTGTCCTTCGCTCCCTCGCTGCTCGGCTCCGTGCAGCGCATCCGCGCCGCCCGGCGGCTGCGGGGCCGGCCCGACCGCGGGATCCGCAGCATCCTGACCGTCGCCATGCCGGTGCTCGAGGATGCGCTGGAACGCTCGTTGGCGCTGGCGGCCGCGATGGACTCGCGTGGGTACGGCCGACGCGCCGCCGTGCCGAACGCGACCCGCCGGCTGACCGCCGTGCTCACCCTCGGGGGGCTGAGCGGCGTGGTGCTGGGCACCTACGGGCTGCTCGACGGCACCGGTCCGGCTGCCCTCGGCCTGCCAGTGCTGCTGGTCGGGGTGGCCGGAGCCGCCGGGGGGCTGGCGCTGGGGGGACGCAGCCGGGTGCGTTCGCGCTACCGCCCGGACCCGTGGCAGGCACCGGAATGGGTGACGGTGGGCAGCGCCGCCCTGGCCGCAGCCGCCGCCATCGTGACCGGGGTGTTCGACCCGGGCGCGCTGCACCCGACCCTGGTCCCGCTCTCGGCTCCGCCACTGCCCGTCGGGCTGACGCTCGCGGTGCTCGTGGCGCTGCTGCCGGCGGTGGCCACCCCCCCGCCTCCCTCGCCCCACGCGCGCCCGAGCGCTCCACCGGCCGCCCCGCGGCCGACCCCGGTGGAGGTGGCCCCGTGATCCGCTTCGAGCAGGTCAGCGTGCGCTACCCCGGGGCCACGCGCCCGGCCCTGCACGCGATCGACCTGACCGTGCCCGAGGGCGAGCTGTGTCTGGTGATCGGACGGACCGGCAGTGGCAAGTCCACCCTGCTGCGGGCAGTCAACGGGCTGGTGCCACACTTCACCGGCGGCACCCTGTCGGGCCGAGTCACGGTCGCGGGCCGCGACACCGCCACCCACCCCCCGCGCGAACTCGCCGACGTGGTCGGGGTCGTCGGCCAGGACCCCACCGCGGGCTTCGTCACCGACGTGGTCGAGGAGGAGTTGGCCTACGGCATGGAGTCGCTGGGGCTGCCCGGCGACGTCATGCGCCGCCGCGTCGAGGAAACCCTCGACCTGCTCGGCCTCGCCGACCTGCGCGACCGGGCGCTGACGACGCTGTCAGGGGGTCAGCGCCAACGGGTCGCGATCGGTTCGGTGCTGACCGCCCACCCGGCCGTGCTGGTGCTCGACGAGCCCACCTCGGCCCTGGACCCACCGGCCGCCGAGGAGGTCCTGGCCGCCCTGCAACGCCTCGTTCACGACCTCGGGCTGACCGTGCTGCTCGCCGAGCACCGGCTCGAACGGGTCGTGCAGTACGCCGACCGGCTGGTGTACCTGCCGGGCGACGGCTCGCTGCGTGCCGGATCTCCCACCGAGGTGCTAGCGAGCTCGCCGCTGGCCCCCCCGGTGGTCGAACTCGGCCGCATCGCCCGCTGGACACCACTCCCCCTATCGGTGCGCGACGCCCGCCGGCAGGCCGGTGAACTGCGCAACCGTCTCCAGTACCGTCACGCCGCGCCGCCCAACGGCCACCGCCCGGATCCCGACGCGCCGACCGTGGCCGAGGTCGAGGCGCTGACGGTGCGCTACGGCCCCGTGCCGGCGCTGCGCGCGGTCGACCTGACCCTGCGGGGCGGCGAACTGCTCGCGGTCATGGGACGCAACGGCGCGGGCAAGTCCACCCTGCTCAGCGCCCTGACTGGGCTCGTGCGACGGACCGAGGGTCGGGTGTGCCTGGCCGGTCGTGATCCGACGACGCTGCCTCCCCGCCAACTCATCCGCCACGTCGGGCTGGTGCCCCAGGAGCCCGCCGACCTGCTGTGGTCCGACACACTGGCCGGGGAGTGCGACGCCGCGGACACCGACGCGGGTGCGGCCCCGGGCACCTGCCGCGCCCTGCTCGAGCGCCTGGTGCCGGGACTCGAGGACGACCTGCACCCGCGGGACCTGTCCGAGGGCCAACGCCTCGGTCTGGTGCTCGCGGTGGTACTCAGCGCCGAGCCGCCCCTGCTGCTGCTCGACGAGCCGACCCGGGGCCTGGACTACGCCGCCAAGACCCGCCTGGTGGAGGTGCTGGGCGAGTACGCCTGCGAACCTGGTCGCGCGGTCGTGCTGGCCACCCACGACGTGGAACTCGCCGCCGCGATCGCCACCCGCACCGTCGTGCTCGCCGACGGCGAGGTGGTGGTGGACGGACCGACCGCCGAGGTGGTGGTGGGCTCGCCAGCGTTCGCTCCGCAGGTCGCCAAGGTTCTGGCGCCGCTGCCGTGGCTGACGGTGGAGCAGGTCACCGACGCGCTGGAGGTGCTGCCGTGAGCACCGAGGTCCGCCCGATCCCGCTGCCCTCCCGGGCCCGGCTGGTGCTGGCGCTGGTCTCGCTGGTTGGCGTGGCTGCGTTCGGCTGGCCGCTGCTGGCCAGCCCGGCGTCGGGCCTGGCGCACGCCACCGACGCACCGCTGCTGTTCGCGCTGCTGCTCCCCCTGCTGCTCGCGGTCGTGCTCGCCGAACTCGCGGAGGGTGGCATGGACGCCAAGAGCGTGGCCATGCTCGGGGTGCTGGCGGCGGTCGGCGCGGCCCTGCGCCCGCTTGGCACCGGCATCGCCGGCTTCGAGCCGGTGTTCTTCCTGCTGGTGCTCGCCGGTCGCGCCTACGGTCCGGGCTTCGGCTTCGTACTCGGTGCGACCACGCTGTTCGCCTCCGCGCTGACCACGGCCGGCGTGGGCCCGTGGCTACCCTTCCAGATGCTCGGGGCGGCCTGGGTCGGGGCCGGCGCGGGACTGCTCCCCGGGCACCTGCGAGGCCGGCGGGAACTGGCCGCCCTGGCCGCCTACGCAGCGTTCGCGGGGTTGGCCTACGGCCTGGCGCTGAACCTGTCGTTCTGGCCGTTCACGCTGGGCGAGTCCTCCGCGCTGTCATTCGTGGCCGGCGACCCGGTGCTCGACAACCTGCGCCGCTTCGTGGCGTTCAGCCTGGCGACCTCGCTGGCCTTCGACGTCCCCCGAGCGGTGCTGACCGCGCTGCTGGTGGCGCTGACCGGCCGCTCGATCCTGGCGACCCTGCGCCGGGCCGGGCGCCGCGCGGCCTTCGACGCGCCGGTGCGCTTCGAATCGGCCGCCCCCGGATCGTACGCCCCCGGACCGGACGGCCCCGCGCGCCTCAACGAGGTGGCCCCGACCCCGACCCTGGCCCCGACCCCGGCCCCGACCCCGACCCCGACCCCGGCAGCGGCCCCGACCCCGGC
>SLLJ01000075.1 GCA_007134165.1 Nitriliruptoraceae bacterium
CGGCGATGCGCAGGTCGGGATCCAGCGCGTCGGAGACCTCGTTGGCCAGCACGTTCCAGTGCCCGGGCGGAGTCTCGGAGTCCGGCCCGTCCGCCCAGAACTCGGCCAGCGCCCGCTCCAGGTCGGCCTGGAGGGTCGGCACCGGCGGGTAGGGCCGGCCGGTGGCGGGGTTGCGCTCGTGCCCGGCGCCGTCGTCGGCTCCCAGCGTGTTGGCGCCCCGTGCGCCCGGGGAGGCGTCGATGACGGAGCTGGTGGTGGGATCCAGGCGGCTGCTGAGCGCGATGACCTCCACGAGTTCCTCCCGCAGCTCATCGGCGGTCGCCGGATCATCCAGCCGGGGAGGCGGGCCCGGGTCCATCGGCACCCCGTCGGGCCCGGCGTCGGGGAGCGCGAAGCCGGTGACGAACCCCCAGTGGGGGCCGATGAACTCCTGCACGCCGTCAACTACCGGGATGCCGTTCTGCGAGATCATGTTCTCGATCTGCAGCGGCTGCCAGCGGTCGGGCTGCGTCAGCGTCCCGACCCCGGACTCAGCCACCACCAGCGGGGGGTTGACCGGCTCGTAGCCGTCGGGGGGCACGTAGCCGCCGTGCTCGTTGGCACCGTCGGTGCTGGCCTCGGCGAGGACGGCCTCGGCGATACGCACGCCCAGCGCCACCGGCCCGTCGCCCGTCGCGGTGAGCTCGTCGGGGTCGAGGCAGCGGGAACGCAGCAGCGCGTCGAAGCCCGGCACCGAGTCCGAGCCGCCGACCGCGTCGAGGTAGCGGGCGGTGAGCAGCCGGTGGGCCGCCGCGCTGATCGCCTGCTCACGGGCCACCTCGACGTCGTCGGCGTGGTGGTGCTCGTCGACGACCAGGCCCGCCGCGACCGGGTCGTAGGCGGCCCAGGCGTCGTACATCGCGACCGACACGTGGTACAAGTTGCGGGCGTGCACGGTCGGGGCGGGCAGGTCGCGGCGGATCGCGGCGAGGGCCTGTTCATTGAACGCGCGGGCCACGCTGGTCCCGGGCGGAAGCGGCGCCGGGGTGCAGCCGGGGCCGGCGATCAGGGCGGACACCGCCGCCTGGGCGGCGAGCACCCCGAGCACCCCGAGCAGCGCCCCGAGCGCGAACACCCTGCGGTCACGCGTCATGGCCTCACCCCCCGGCGACCCGCGGTTCCGACCGGCGACGCACCGCGCCCGCGGGGTCGGCGAGCAGGCGGTCGAAGACCAGCTCGGCGGCACCCAGCAGCGCAGCCTCGCCGACCAGTCCGCTGCGCACCACCTCGACCGCCCCGCCCATAGCCGTCATCGACCGCAGACCGACCCCGTCGCGCAGGCTCGGCTCCAGCCAGCCGAACAGCCGGCCGTAGACGCTGCCGAGCACGACCAGCTGCGGGTCGAACAGGTTGACCAGGTCCCCGATGCCGATCCCCAGCCAGCGTCCGACCTCGCACAGCGCGGCACACGCTGCCGCCTCGCCCGCCGCCGCTCGTACCTCCAGCTCGTCGATGCCGGCCGACCCGGTCGCGAGGCCCGCCCGTGCGAGCAGCCGGGCGCTGCCGGCCTCGGTCTCCCAGCAGCCGGTCGCACCACACCGGCAGGGCCGACCATCGGGGTTGACGAGCATGTGCCCGGCCTCTCCGGCGAAGCCGTGCGTACCCCGCAGCGGGATTCCGGAGCTGATGACCCCGCAGCCGAGCCCGACCTCACCGGACACGTACAGCAGGTGCTCGACGCCGCGCCCCACCCCGCGGCGCTGCTCGGCCAACGCGCCCAGATCCGCGTCGTTGCCGACCAGCAACCAGCCGGGCAGGCCGAGTGCCGCGTCCAGCATCGCCCCCAGCGGCACCCCGCGCCACCCGAGGTTCGGTGCCAGCTCCACCACGCCGTCCTGCGATCGGGCCACGCCCACCACCGCGACGCCCGTGCCTACCACGCGCGCCCGGTCCGGCAGGGCGGCGAGCAGCGGGGCGGCGGCGGCGGCGATCTCGGCGACCAGCGCCGCAGGATCATCCTCGGGTCGGGCCAGCCGGGAGCGTGCCAGGACCCTGCCCCCCAGCCCGACCGTGGCCAGCGACACCGACGCCACCGCGAGCTCCACCGCCAGCACGACCGCCGCCTGCGGACGGGGATGGACCACCGGCGAGGGCCGGCCCGGCCCGGTGACCAACGGCGCGGCCCGCTCCTCGACGAACCCGAGCTGGCCGAGTTCCTGCACGAGCTCGGCGATGGTGGAGCGGGTCAGCCCGGTCAGCTCGGTCAGCTGGGTGCGTGAGGTGGGGCCGTCGAGGTGGAGGCATTCGAGCACCCCGCCCAGGCTGTGGCGACGTGAGGAGCGGCCGGCCCGCACGCGCCGCCGGGGCGCACCGCTGCGTGCACGCGCCATGGGGTGCCGTCCGTCCGGGCTGCGAACCGTTGAGGCTAGCTGCGAGCGTCGGGCCAGCCCATCGTCGGGAGCCAACGATCGCGGTAAGAGATTTTATTGCACGGCCCGACAAATTGTGGAAGGCTGATCGCACCAGCGCTCAGAGCGGAGCAGCGCCGGGAGAGAACCCCCACCGGGATTCGGCGCCACAGCCGGTAGCCCGGGAGCACCAGCGGCCTTGCGGCCCCGGCGGGACCACGTCCTGCCGTCACCAGGAGAGATTCATGCACAGACGAGCCTTGCTGGCCACGGTCACCGTGTTCGCGCTCCTGCTCGCCGCCTGCGGCGACGACGCGGACGACGCGGCCGAGCCTGCGGCGGAGGAACCGGCGGAGGAAGCAGCTGAGGAGCCCGAGGCCGAGGACGACGCCGACGAACCCGAAGAAGCGGACGAGCCCGAGGAAGCCGACGAGCCCGAGGCCAGTGGTGAGGGACTGACCATCGGCGTGTCCTGGAACAACTACAACGAGGAGCGCTGGGCCAACCAGGACGAGCCCGCGATCCAGGCCGCGCTCGACGACGCCGGCGCGACCTACATCTCCACCGACGCCGGGTCGTCGGCCGAGCAGCAGCTCGCCGACGTCGAGAACCTCATCGCCCAGGGCGCGGACGCGATCATCATCCTCGCCCAGGACGGCACCGCCATCCTGCCGGCGGTCGCCAGCGCCATCGAGCAGGGCGTGCCGGTGGTCGCCTACGACCGCCTGATCGAGGACCCGGGCGCGCTGTACATCACCTTCGACAACGTCGAGGTGGGCCGGATGCAGGCCCGGGCGATCTACGAGCTGGTGCCCGAGGGCAACTACGTGTTCATCAAGGGCAACCAGGCCGACGCCAACGCCGACTTCCTGCGCGGCGGCCAGGAGGAGGTCCTCGCGGACGCCATCGCGGCGGGCGACATCGAGAACGTCGGTGAGTCCTACACCGACAACTGGGACCCGGCGATCGCGCAGCGCAACATGGAGCAGATCCTCACCCAGGTCGACAACGACGTCGACGCGGTCGTCGCATCCAACGACGGCACCGCCGGTGGCGTCGTCGCCGCCCTCGAGGCGCAGGGTCTTGCCGGTGTCGTCCCGGTCTCCGGCCAGGATGGCGACGCTGCCGCCCTCAACCGCATCGCGCTGGGCACCCAGGCCGTGTCGGTCTGGAAGGACGCCCGGGAGCTTGGCCGCGCCGCCGGCGAGGCTGCCGTGCAGATGGCCCAGGGTGCCGCGCTCGAGGATGTCCCCGGTGTGGTGATGTTCGACTCACCGGGCGGCAACCAGCTGGTCTCGATCCTGCTCGAGCCCCTGCCGATCACCGAGGACAACCTCGACGTGGTCATCGACGCGGACTGGATCACCGTCGAGGCGCTGTGCCAGGGCGTGCCCGAGGGCCGCGTTCCGGTCTGCTGAGGTTGCCGTGAGCACACGGAGCTGATCCTTCGGTGCCCCACCCGCCACGCCGCGGGTGGGGCACCGGCGTCGTCGAGAGCCCCGGAGGAGCCCCGCCCATGAGCCAGCACCTGGACGATCCGACCGAGCAGGCAACCCCTGAGCAGTCCACGGGTGAGCTGCCCGCGACCGGACCGGACCCCGGGGAGGGCTCGGCGCTCAGGCGGCTGGTTCGTACCGCCGAGATCGACACCCGCCTCATCGGCATGCTCGTCGCGCTGGGCATCATCTGGGTCACCTTCCACTGGCTGTCGGGCGGGACGTTCCTGACCCCACGCAACCTGTGGAACCTGTCGGTGCAGAGCGCGACGGTGGCGATCATGGCCACCGGCATGGTGCTGGTCATCGTGACCCGCAACATCGACCTGTCGGTCGGCTCCATGCTGGCCGTGGTCGGCATGGCGATCGCGCTGCTGCAGGCCGAGATCCTCCCGCAGTACCTCGGCTTCGACCACTGGGCCACCTGGATCATCGCGGTCCTCGCCGGCGTGCTGCTCGGCGCGGCGATCGGCGCCTTCCAGGGCAGCATCGTGGCCTACGTCGGGGTGCCGGCGTTCATCGTCACCCTCGGCGGCCTGCTGGTCTGGCGGGGGGTCGCCTGGGCGCTGGCCAGTGGACGGACCATCGCGCCGATGGACTCCACCTTCCAGCTGCTGGGAGGCGGGTCGCGGGGCACCATCGGTGGCACCTGGAGCTGGGTGATCGCGGGGCTCGGCTGCGCCGGGATCGTCGCGATGCTGATCAACAGCCGCCGTCAGCGCAGCAAGTACGGGTTCCGTCAGCGCCCCCTGTGGGCGGAGATCACCCTGGGGGGGATCGCCTGCGCGGTGCTGCTCCTCGCCGTCGGCGTCATCAACCGCTACTACCTGCCGGAGGCGCTGGCACGGCAGTATGCCGAGGACAACAACCTGGTCTGGCCCGAGGCCGGACTGAACATCTCCGCCGGGATCGCGATCCCGGTGCTGATCGCGGTCGGTGTCGCGCTGGTGATGACCTACCTGACCACCCGACGGCGCTTCGGCCGCTACGTCTTCGCGATCGGGGGCAACCCGGACGCCGCCGAGCTGGCCGGCATCAACAACCGCCGCACGATCGTGCAGACCTTCGCCCTGATGGGCGGGCTGGTCGGGCTGGCTGCCGCGGTGCAGGTCGCCCGGCTCAACGCCGCCACCAGTGGGCTCGGCACCCTGACCGAGCTGTACGTGATCGCGGCCGCGGTGATCGGGGGCACGTCCCTGGCCGGCGGCGTCGGCACGATCCCGGGCGCGGTGCTCGGTGCGGTGCTGATGCAGTCGCTGCAGTCGGGCATGGTCCTGATGGGCGTGGACGCCCCGATCCAGAACGTCGTGGTCGGCATCGCCCTCGTGCTCGCCGTCACGCTTGACACCGTCGTCCGTCGTCGCAGCAGCAGGTAGGAGTCGAGCATGGCCACTGACACCCCCCTGGTCGAGATGCGCGACATCCGCGTGGCGTTCGGTGGCGTCCACGCCGTCGCCGGCGTGAGCGTCGACCTGTTCCCCGGCGAGGTCGTTGCGCTGGTCGGCGGCAACGGCGCCGGCAAGACCACGCTGATCCGCACCCTGTCGGGCGCGCACAAGGCCGACTCGGGCCAGATCCTGATCAACGGCGAGCCGGTCACGATCTCCACGCCCCGCGACGCCAAGGACCTGGGGATCGAGACGATCTACCAGACCCTTGCGCTCGCCGACAACACCAACGCTCCCGCCAACGTCTTCCTCGGCCGGGAGCTGACCACCCGCTGGGGCAACCTCGACACCTCGGCGATGGAGAGCGAGACCCGCAAGCTCATGGCCCGGCTCAACCCGAAGTTCAAGAACTTCGTCAGTCCGGTCAGCAACCTGTCCGGCGGGCAGCGCCAGTCGATCGCGATCGCCCGGGCGGTGCACTTCAACGCCCGGATCCTGATCATGGACGAGCCCACCGCCGCACTCGGCCCCGCCGAGACCGAGCAGGTCCGGGACCTGATCCTGCAGCTGCAGTCCGAAGGGATCGGGATCTTCCTGATCAGCCACGACATCCACGACGTGTTCGACCTCGCCGATCGCATCAGCGTGATGCTGCAGGGAGAGCTCGTCGGCACGGTCAACAAGAAGGACGTCACCAAGGACGAGGTGCTCGGCATGATCATCATGGGCAAGCACCCTGGTGACGTCACCCAGCAGGACATCGCCGAGCTGCACTGAGCCGGGCGGGCCGTCCCCGGGAGCGGATGCAGCCCGGGGGCCTGCAGCTCCCTCAGCGGGGGTGGCGGCTCAGCCGGCAGCACCCTCCGCCGAGGCGAAGATGGCGTCGATGACCCGCAGGTTGGCGACCGCGTCCCCGGCAGGGGCGGGGGCCGGGCCCTCATCGCCCACCCAGCGAGCGAAGACCTCCGCCTGCGCGGTGTAGACGTCCTGGGTCGGCAGCTCGACCACGGTGATGTCGGGAGCGACCGGTGGGTCGCCGCCGGCGGTGACGCGGATGCGGGTCGGCCGGTCGGTCGGGATGTTGAACGGGATCTCGATCTCGATGCGACCCCGCGAGCCGATGATGTGGACCCGCTGATCGGGCTCGGAGCGCGTCGAGCAGGTGAAGGTGGCCTGACCGCCGCCCGGGAAGACCAGCAGCCCGGAGCTGACCACGTCCACCCCGGACTCCGGGCAACGGCGCACCGCACCGAGCACCTGCTCGGGCTCGGCGTCGAACAGCAGCCGCGAGAGGTGGATGCAGTAGCAGCCGATGTCGAGTAGCCCCCCGCCTCCATGGGCTGACTGATTGCGGATGTCGGACGGATCGACGTTGTAGTAGCTGAAGAAGCTCTGCACGGCCAGCAGCTCCCCGATCTCACCGTCACGCACCCGGCGCACCGCCTCCTGCCAGCTCACGTGGTGGCGATACATGAACGCCTCGGCGAGCTTGACGCCGGCTGCCGCGCAGCCGGCGACCATCTGCTGCGCCTCCTCGGCATCGATGCCCAGCGGCTTCTCGCACAGCACGTGCTTGCCGGCCTCAGCCGCCCGCAAGGTCCAGGGGCGGTGCAGGTCGTTGGGCAGCGGGTTGTAGACGGCGTCGACGTCCGAATCGGCGAGCAG
>SLLJ01000389.1 GCA_007134165.1 Nitriliruptoraceae bacterium
ACGGTGCCCGCGTTGAGGGTCGCCAGCCGCTCGATGCGCTCACGGATCGAAGGGTGGGTGGCGAACCGTCGCGCCATCTTGGCCGCGCCGCCCTTGCCACTGGTGTCGTTGGGCTCCTCGAACCACAGATGGGCGGTGGCGACCTCGAAGTGCTGCAGGTTGGTGTCGTCCCCACCGATGCGACGCAGCGCGTTGACCATCGACTGCGGATCGCGCAGCACCTCGGCGGCGGTGGCATCCGCGAGGTACTCGCGCTGCCGCGAGACCGCGAAGCGGATCATCTGCGCCGCGATCGGCGCCAGGACGATCGCGACGATGCCGACCACGAGGAAGATCAACTGCGCCGCCCCGGCGTTGTTGTTGCTGCTGCGTCCGCGTCCCCCGCCGCCGACCCGCCCCCAGAACATCATGCGCACGAGCACGTCCGCGAGCAGGGCGACCAACCCCGCGGTCGCGACCGCAACCGTGACCGCACGGATGTCGTCGTTGACGATGTGCGCCACCTCGTGGGCGAGCACGGCACGCAGTTCGTAGCGCGGCAGCCGCTCGACCAGCCCGGTCGTGACCGCGATGTGGCTGTCCTCGAGCTTCAACCCGGTCGCAAACGCGTTGGGGGCCGGGTCGTGGACCAGATGCAGGGTCGGCTTGTGGTCGAGGATGCCGGCGGAGACGCACACCTCGTCGAGCAGGTGGTGCAGTTGGGGCGCCTCCTCACGGCTGACCGGCCGGGCCCGGGCCGCCCGCAGGGCGATGCTCGGCCCCGCGCGGTAGGAGGCGTAGGTGAACAGCAGCCCGATCGCGGTGCCGATCGCGGTGACCGCGACCCCGATCACCGGATCGAGCACCGCCGGGCCGATCATCCAGCCCGCGATGATCCACACCAGCACCGCGGCGATGACCACCGAGCCGGTCAGCAACAGACGGGTGGCCCGGCGGTTCTGGCGTTGCAGGTCGTCGTAGACCGCGTCGGTGCTCACCTTGCGCTCGTCACCCCGATCCGCATCCGCCGCGGATCACTCGAAGGAGACGTTGGGGGCCGCGCGTACGTCGAGGGTCTCCACCTCGAAGTAGTCACGGTCCTCGAAGTTGAACATGCCGGCGATCACCGAGGTGGGGAACACCTTGCGGGCGGTGTCATACGCGCGGACCGAAGCGTTGTAGTGCCCGCGGGAGCCGGCGACCATGTTCTCGGTGTGGGCGAGTTCCTCCTGCAGTTGGCGGAAGTTGGCGTCCGCCTTGAGCTGGGGGTAGTTCTCGCTGATGGCCAGCAGCTTGCCCAGCGCCTGGGTCAGGCCGTTCTCGGCCTCGGCCAGCGCCGAGGGGCTCTGCACCGTCAGGGCCTTGGCCCGTGCGGCGGTGACCTCCTCGAAGGTCTGGCGCTCGTGCGCGGCGTAGCCCTTGACGGTGTTGACAAGGTTAGGAATCAGGTCATGGCGGCGCTGCAGTTGGGTGTCGATCTGCGCCCACGC
The DNA here is from genome assembly GCA_007134165.1 of Nitriliruptoraceae bacterium. Classification (GTDB taxonomy): domain Bacteria; phylum Actinomycetota; class Nitriliruptoria; order Nitriliruptorales; family Nitriliruptoraceae; genus SKJO01. The sequence goes on from SLLJ01000389.1 coordinate 1,470, forward strand.
CTCGTCGATGCGCACCCGGGCGCGCACCAGACGGTTGTAGCCGGAGATGACCCAGCCGGCGAGCGCCAGGACGATGAGCAGGAACACCAGCAGTGCTGCGATCACGGCACGCCTCGCTTGGCTCGTTTGTCGACAGCCTACCGGTGCCAGGGCGGCCGCCGGCAGCGGCGTCAGACCTGCACGTCACCAGGCGCCGGACCTACTCCCATTCGATGGTGCCCGGCGGCTTGGAGGTGACGTCGAGCACCACACGGTTGACACCCCCGACCTCGTTGGTGATCCGCGTCGAGATGCGGGCGAGTACCACGTCGGGCAGACGCGACCAGTCGGCGGTCATGGCGTCCTCGCTGGACACCGGGCGCAGCACGATCGGGTGGCCGTAGGTGCGGGCGTCGCCCTGCACCCCGACCGAGTGCACCTCGGCGAGCAGGACCACCGGACACTGCCAGATGCTGCGGTCCAGTCCGGCCGCCGTCAGCTCCGCGCGGACGATCGCGTCGGCCGCGCGCAGGGTGGCCAGCCGGGACTCGGTGACCTCGCCGATGATGCGGATGGCCAGTCCCGGTCCGGGGAAGGGCTGCCGCCACACGATCGGCTCGGGCAGGCCGAGCTCGAGCCCGATGCGGCGGACCTCGTCCTTGAACAGCGTCGCCAGCGGCTCCACCAGCGAGAACGCCAGGTCGTCGGGCAGACCACCGACGTTGTGGTGGCTCTTGATGTTGGCGGTTCCCGACCCTCCGCCGGACTCGACGACGTCGGGGTAGAGGGTGCCCTGCACGAGGAACTCGACCTCCTCGCCCTGAGCGTCGGCCGCGGCCACCAGCTCGCGGGCCGCCTGCTCGAAGACGCGGATGAACTCGCGACCGATGATCTTGCGCTTGGACTCCGGGTCGGCCACGCCGGCCAGGGCGGCGAGGAAGCGTTTGCGGGCGTCGACCACGACCAGCGACACCCCGGTCGCCGCCACGAAGTCGCGCTCGACCTGCTCGGCCTCGCCCTCACGCAGCAGGCCATGATCGACGAACACGCAGGTCAGCTGCTCGCCAACCGCGCGCTGCACGAGGGCGGCGGCCACCGCCGAGTCGACGCCGCCCGACAATCCGGCGACCAGTCGCTTGTCACCGACCCGGGCGCGGATGGCCTCGACCTGCTCGTCGATCACTCCGCTCATGGTCCAGCTCGGACGGCAGCCGGCCAGCTCATAGAGGAAGTGCTCGAGCACGGCCTGACCATGCTCACTGTGCAGTACCTCGGGGTGGAACTGCACCCCGGCGATGCGGCGCTCGGGGTCCTCGAAGGCGGCGACCGGGGTACTGGCCGTGCGGGCCGCGACCACCGCCCCGGGTGGGGCGGCGGTGACGGTGTCGCCGTGTGACATCCACACCGTCTGCTCCCGGGGCAGGCCGTGGAACAAGGTCGAATCGCCGGCGGTGACCGTCAGGTCGGTGCCCCCGTACTCGGCCGTACCGGTGGGCTCGACCCTCCCGCCAAGCGTCTGGGCAAGCAGTTGGAAGCCGTAGCAGATACCCAGGACCGGCACCCCGGCCTCGAGGATCGCCGGGTCGACCTCGGGCGCGCCCTCGGCGTACACCGACGCCGGACCACCCGACAGCACGATCGCGGCCGGGCGACGGGCCAGCAGCTGCTCGGCCGGCAGGTCGTGGGCAACGATCTCGGAGTAGACCCGCGCCTCGCGCACGCGGCGGGCGATGAGCTGGGCGTACTGCGCGCCGAAATCGACCACGAGCACGAGATCGCGGGCCGGGGCGGGAGCGGGTGCCGGGCTCGTCGACGGGGTGGCGGCCGGGTTGGAAGACGGGCTCGTGGTCGGTGCTGTGTCAGAGGTGGTCACCGCAGACTCCTCGCTGCCGGGGGCCGGGTCAGCGGCCGGCGCGGACCACGAGCTCGGCCTCGCGGAAGCGGGCCAGCGACTCGTAACCGGTCACCGCCATGGCACGGCGCAGCCCACCGACGAGGTTGACGGTGCCGTCGTCGCGGTGCGCGGGTCCCTCCAGGATCACCGACAGCGGGCCGAGCGGGTCGACCTTGAAGTACCGACCGCGCGGCAGCTCGTGGTGCGCGGCGGACACCCCCCAGCACGCCCCGCGTCCCGGGGCCTCCTCGGCGCTGGCCAGGGCCCGGCCCAGCATGACCGCATCCGCGCCGCAGGCGATGGCCTTCGCGAGGTCGCCACCGGTGGTCAGCCCTCCGGCGGCGATCACGTGCACGGTGCGGCCCGACTCGTCGAGGTAGCGCGACCGGGCGGAGGCCACCTCGGCAATGGCAGTGGCCAGCGGAACGTCGATGCCCAGCGCCGCCGGGGTGGTCGAGGCCGAGTCGGCCCCACCGCCGACCACGACCCCGACCGCGCCGGTGCGCATCAGGTGCAGGGCCGTCTTGGCCGAGGAGACGTTGCCGGCGATGACCGGGATGTCGTAGCGGGCGGTGAACGAGCGCAGGTCCAGCGGCGTTCGGTCGGACAGCCCGACGTGCTGGGCGGTGACCGCGACTCCATGGATCATCAGCAGGTCGAGCCCCGCCTCGAGCGCGGCGTGATGCCAGCGCTCGACCTTCTGGGGGGTGAGACTGCCGGCCGCGAACCCGGCGGCGGCCTTGAGTTCGTCGATGCGCTGGCCGATCAACTCCGCCTTGACCGGCTCGGCGTAGAGCTGCTGGAGGCGTAGGGTGGCCTCGGGCCCGGGGGTGAGCCCGGCGATCTCGGCCAGCACCTCGGTCGGGTCCGCGTACCGGGTCCACAGCCCCTCGAGGTTGAGCACCCCGAGTGCACCGAGCTGTCCCAGCATCCCGGCGGTCTGTGGCGAGGTCACCGCGTCGATCGGCGAACCGATGACCGGCAGATCGAAGGTGTAGGCGTCGAAGCGCCAGGAGACGTCGACCAACTCGACGTCGCGGGTGCGCCGGCTGGGGACCAGCGCGAGGTCGTCGAGCGCGTACCCCACGCTCGCACGACGGGTGCCACCGATGATGGTCTCCAACGCTTCCAGCCTCCAGGCGGGGTAGGACGAACGACGCCCGGAACCCTACCCGTCCATTGCGGTCCGGCCGACGGCGGTGCGCAGCACCGCGTGGGCGCACCCGAGCGCCGTAGGTCGGCGACGCCTACCCTGAGCGGGTGCCGCTCGCGGCGGCGCGGCCTTCCACACCGAGTAGGGCGATGTGAGCAACGATCACCGCGACGATCCGTTCGGGGAGCCCTCCGACGACGACGACGAGCGCGACGAGCGCGACGAGCGCGACGAGCGCGACGAGCGCGACGAGCGCGACGAGCGCGACGAGCGCGACGAGCGCGGCGCCGGCGACGAGCGCGGCGCCGGCGACGCGCACCGCAACGGTGACGACGGGGATGACCGCGAGCAGGGTTTCGGCCCCAACTTCGGCGACTTCGACGGCGCCTTCGAGGACGCCGAAGACTCCGAGGGCCTCCAGCTCGACGAACGCGAGTCGGAGCTGGTCCGCCAGGACCTGACCGACCTGGCCGACTTCGAGTCGGCGTTCCGTGCCGAGGGCTTCCGCGGCGTGGCGGTGTGGTGCCAGGACTGCTCCGAGGAACACTACTACCCGTGGGACATGCTGCGCGAGAACCTGCAGCTGCTCATCGAGACCGGCGAGACCCCGGTCCACGAGCCGGCGTTCGCCCCCGAACCCGACCGCTACATCCCGTGGGACTACGCACGCGGGTACGTCGACGCGTTGCGGGATGCGGGGCTGGATCAGCGGCTCGACGTCGGCAGCTGCCCGCGCTGCTCGCTTGACCTGGTCGGCGAGGTCGCGCAGGCCAACTACTGCCCCCGGTGCGCCGCGCCCCTGTTGGTGGTGCGGCTGCGCATGGCCCTGCTGGCCCACGGCGTCCGGGCGGACCAGGCCGACGCGATCCTGCGGGCCACCGGACTACCGGGCTGAGACGTCTCGGACCCGCCGATCGTCAGATCCGGCGTGCGAAGATCACCCACGCGGTACGCAGCAGGATCTCGAGGTCGAGCACCGGCGACCAGTTCACCAGGTACTGCAGGTCGTAGCCGAGCTTGTAGGCCGCATCGGTGTGGTAGCGCCCGTGGATCTGCGCCAGGCCGGTCACCCCGGGGGGCAGCTCGTGACGTCGCGCGTAGCCGGGGATCTGCGCCTCGAAGTCGGCGGTCAACTCCGGGCGCTCGGGGCGCGGTCCGACCAGCGACATCTCCCCGCGCAGCACGTTGTAGAGCTGCGGCAGCTCGTCCATCCGGGTGGCCCGCACCCAATGGCAGCCGCGGAGTACCCGCGGGTCGTCCTCGTCGGCCAGGCGCGCCCCCCGGCCGTCGGCTTCGGCATCCACGATCATGGTGCGGAACTTCACCATTTGGAACTCCCGGCCGCCCGCGCCCACCCGCGGCTGCCAGTACAGCAGTGGACGACCCACGACCACGAGCTGGTACAGCGTCATCGTCCCGAGCACCACGAGGATGATCGGCGCGGCCACCACGAGCAGGACGAGGTCGAAGAAGCGCTTGAACCGGGCCCGAGAGCGGGGCATGGTCTGGGCGCGCAGCAGCACGAAGGGCAGCCCGCCGACCTCGCGCACCCGTTCGAGACCGTAGAGGGTCTCGCGGGCGGTCACCCGCAGCAGCACCGTGATCCCGGCGCGGTCGAAGGCCTCCACGGGACCCGGGTAGAGGTGTTCGAGCCAGGTTCCGGACACGACCATGACGTCGGTGGCGTCGGTGCGCCCGACCGTGGCGACCAACGCCCCGGGGTCGTGTTCCTCGGCGACCACCAGGGCAGGGGCGCCCTCGCGTTCGAGGTGGGCTCGCGCCACCTCGACGTCGGCGAGGTCCCCGGACAGGACCACCTTGGGCCGCCCCTCGCGTCGGGTGCGGATGAGGTGGACCAGCCGGCGGTTGAGCGCCACACCGACCGCACCCAGCACGATCAGCACCACCAGGTTGATGATCGGGAACGGCAGTGCCCGTGCGGTGGTCAGCCCGACCTCCCGGGCCAGGCCGGTGGCGGCCAGGGTGAGCAGTGCGACCAGGCCGCCGGCCGCCAGCGTCTGGCGCGCGGCACGGGGCAGCGCCGAGGGCGCGCCCAGCCGCGGTTCACGTTCGTAGAGACCCCCGAAGTACAGCGCGCCGAGGAACACGACCAGCGCCAGCGAGAACGACAGGTAGTAGGTCGGGACCGGGTAGGTCGGCCAGGTGGTGCCGAAGCGCACCAGCATGGTGCCAAGCATCACCGCGGCGAGCACGATCGCGTCGGCGATCATGACCAGGCGGAAGCCCCGTCGGTTGAGCCGTGCCAGCAGCGGACCGTCGGCAGGATCCGCACCTTCGATCGGCGCATCCGCAGACACCGACTCCGAGGTCGGCTCGTCAGCCGGCGGGTCGCGGTGCACCAGCTCGGACTCGGGCATCACGCCAGTCACCTCGTGGGTGTCGGAGCTTGAGCGGGACGGGGACGCGGGCGGGACG
>SLLJ01000247.1 GCA_007134165.1 Nitriliruptoraceae bacterium
AGGCCGACGAGATCCCCCGTGGTGTCGGCCTTCACGTCCTCGACTCGCCCGACTCCATGACCGCAGGCGCCCCGAACGCTGCAGCCCGCACCGCCCCGGCCGACAGGATCGACAGCCTCCGTGCCGACGGTGCGAACGTGGCAGCATGGCCGCGGCCGGCCACGGCCATGACCGAGGGGAGGGCCCCATGTCTCACCGTTCGGCCCCTGTCCACCGGAGCATGCTCGCCGCGGGACTCGCCCTGCTGCTGGTGGCAGCCGCGAGCCCCAGGATCGCTCCCGCGCCCGCTGAGCTGCCCCAGACCCCGCCCGTGGACGTCACCCCTCAGGTCGTCGCCCTCACCTTCCCGGTCGCCGACCCCGACCTCGAAGTCTCGTTCGTCGACGACTTCCTGTACCTGCGCGGCGGAGGATCCCGGCTCCACGCCGCTACCGATGTCATGGCCCCCAAGCATCGACCGGTGCACGCCGCCGTGGGCGGAACGATCACCTGGGCTCCCCATGATCCCGGCCGTCGGGGCTGGTCCGAACTCGGCGAGCCACCCTACGGCTGGATGGTCTCGATCCGGGGCGACGACGGCCGGCGCTACGCCTACGTGCACCTCAACAACGACACCCCGGAGCGGGGCGCCGACGGCCGGTGGCTCGACGACGACCGCGGGGGGATCGAGCACGCCTACGCGCCCAGGATCGTGGAGGCGATCCGCGACCGGGGCAGCGCCACCGGGCTGCGCATCGAGCGGGGCGAGTTGATCGGGTGGCTCGGCGACTCCGGCAACGCCAAGGGCGTGGCCCCCCACCTGCACTTCGAGATCCACGTCACCAGCGACGCGCACGGGGAGTACCGAATCAACCCGTTCCATTCCCTGATGGCTGCGATCGAACGTGGTGACGTACCCGCCGCCGAGGACGCGCCGACCCGAACTCCTCCCGAACCCTCACCGATCCCCTACCTCGACGTTCCCGCCGGCGCCACCCACACCAAGTCGATCCTGAAGCTGACCGAGGCCGGCATCGCCTTCGGCTGCACGCCGGATCGCTACTGCCCAGGTGCGCCGATGCTGCGGGGCGAGCTCGCGGCGTTCCTCGCCGCAGCCTTCGAACTGGACACCTCGGCGTCGTCCTCCCGGTTCGCGGATGTCCCCACCGGTCAACGCTTCGTGGGCGAGGTGGCGGCCGTCGACACCGCCGGCCTGCTCCGTGGCTACACCAACGGCAGGTTCGGTGTCCACGACCCGCTCACCAGGGCGCAGCTCGCCACCTTGCTGGTGCGTGCGCTGCAGATCCCCGCAACGTCCGAGCCGCCACCGTTCGTCGACGTCCCGCCGGGATCGACCCATGCCGAGGCGATCGCCGCTGCCGTGGATGTCGGGCTCACCAACGGCTGCCAGGACGGCACCCGCTACTGTGGGGCGGAGGCGGTGACCCGAGCGCAGATTGCGTCGTTCCTGGACCGAGGAATGGCCTGGGCCGCCGACCGAACAGGAACCCTGGCCGAACACGGGACGGAAGACTGACCCATGGAGGAGGTCCTCGGGTGATCGCCGTTCGCCGCCTGCGATGATCCCCGACGAGTCAGCCCCCGACGACGCCGTTCAGAACCCCACAGGACCTGCCACCGGCGCCACGGGGGAACGCGACGGGGAACTCCCCGGGGCGCTTCCGGCGCCGCTTCGCGCGGTGCTGTCCGCCCGGGAACCCTCACCACGTACCCGCCGGATGCTCGCCGCGATCGGCGGGATCGGTGTGGTGGTCGCCCTGGTGGTGTCGCTGCGGACGCTGGAGGTATCACCGGGCACGTTGCGGCTCGGACCGCTGGTCCTGGTCGCGGTGGTGCTCACGCCGGCCACGATGCTGGCCAACGCCGCCGAGCTGCGCGTGATGGCCGCGGGCACCGCCACCCGACCGCTGCCCTGGTCGGCGGCGGTGCAGGTGGTGGTGTTGGCGACGGCCGCGAACCTGCTGCCGATCCCCGGCGCAGCGCTGGTGCGGCTGCAGGCCCTGCGCACGCGGGGAGCGAGCACTGGCGCCTCGGCCATGATCAACCTCGCGGGCGCCGCGGCATGGATGGGCGTGGGACTGATGATCGCCGGCGGCGCGCTCCTCGTGCTGCACGGCGCAGCAGCCGGGGTCGCGCTCGCCCTTGGGCTCGCCCCGGTGGTGGCCGCCGTCGTGCTGGTGCGGCGCGCCGCGCACCCGGGCCGCGCCCTGGCCACGACCGCAGCACTGCTTGCCGTCGAGGCCGGCGTCACCGTCCTGCACGGTGCTCGGCTGCTCGGAGTACTCGTCGCGCTCGAGGTGCCGTTGACCCTGACCCAGGCGCTGGTCATCGGGGTCAGCGCACCCCTGTCCGCCGCTGCGGGGGTGTTCCCCGCCGGAGTCGGCCTGGCCGAGGCGCTGTCCGGGCTGCTGGCACCGCTGGTGGCCCTGCCGGTGGCGGCGGGGGTGGCAGCCACCGGGCTCAACCGGGTGATCGGCCTCGCGGTGACGGCGCCGGTCGCACTGTCCTTCGCCGTCGGCAGGCGCTCCGAGCGTGACTGAGGTGCCCGGGCAGGTCAGCCAGCTACGACCCGACGTCGACCGTGACGCCCTGTCGGCCCAGCACGTCGAGCAGTCGGGCGGTGAACGAAGCCATCTGGTCCCGGGTGATGGTGCGATCCGGTTCGAAGCGGCGCGGCTCGACAGAGCCCTGGGTGATGCCAAGGTCGCGGGCCACCAGAACGCTCGCCTCATGGGCCGAGCCGTTGACGTCATCGAACCAGTCACGCCCGGCGACGAATACCTGATCGGTGAGCACCTCGACGCTACGGACCACGAAGGCGGCCATCTGGGCACGCGTCACCAGCTCCGCGGGGCCGAACGTGCCGTCGTCGCGCCCGCGGGCGATCCCGGCCGCCGCCACCACCTCGATGGACTGAGCGTGCACGGAGCCCTCCGTGTCAGCGAACGTCGGCATCCCGGTGGCGGCTGCCGCTTGGGAGTCGACCCCATCGCCGGCCAGTGCCAGGATGCGCGCGAGGAAACTGGCCGTCTCCCCGCGGGTCATCCCCCGCTTGGGGGCGAACCGGTCGTCGCCGACCCCTCTGGTGACGCCATACCACGTGAGGCAGTCGATGTTGAACGCATGTGGCGAGGACCGGTCGACGTCGAGGTAGGTGGTCGGCGGCAGCTCCGACGAGCAGGACGGACGCTCCAGACTCCGCAGGAACGCCGCCACATCCAGGACCCCACCCGAGGTCACCAGCCCTTCCAGTTCCGGGCTGCGGCGCGCGGTGCGCACCAGTTCGGCGACGAGTTCGGCGGCGGTGGCACCTGGAGCCAGCGACCGGCCCAGCGCGAGCGCGCCGGCGACCTGGGGGGCGGCGAACGACGTGCCCTCGTAGTAGGCATGGCCGCCCTGTGCACGCAACGAGACGACCTCGTCGCCAGGCGCGGCGAGTTCGACGTGCCGCGCGCCATAGTTCGACCTCATCCGACCGTTGTCGAGCAGCCCCCCATCGAGGTCGGATGCGGCCACGGTCACCAGGTTCGGGAGCCGGTAGGCAGCCGGGTAGCGCCGGCGGGCGGGGGCGTCGCCCGACAGATCCTGACCGTCGTTGCCGGCTGCTGCGACGACCGGGACGCCCGCGGTACGGATCGCGTCGAACAACGCTGCGTCGGGCACCGTCCCACCCCACGTGATGAGGATCACGTCGGCGCCCTCGGACGCGGCATCGCGAACGGCCCTCGCAGCATCGGCGTAGCCGATCAGCGCCGGTGGCGACGACGTCGAGGTGGAGGCGTAGATCCGTCGAACCATCAGCCGGACGCCTGGCGCTACCCCGGCGATGCCGTAGCCATCGTTTGCCCGGGCCACGGCGATCCCGGCGACCGCGGTGCCGTGCCAGTCCTCGTCAGCCCCGACGAACGGGTCCGTACCGCCGCGAACGTAATCCCATCCTGGGGCGCCGGTCACCGGATCGGCCCACAACGCCCCGGCAAGGTCCCGATGTTCGGGATCGACGCCGGTGTCGATCAGCGCGATCGTCACCTGGGAGGTCCCCAGACTCAGCGCCCACGCCTCGGGGACGCGGGTGGGCTCGAGGTGCCACTGCAGGGCACGGAGCGGGTCGTTGACCTGCACCGGTTCGCCGAGGCCGGTGACCAGCCGTGAGCCGGCGCCCTCGACCAGGACCGAAACAGGATCGGGCAGCGACGAGACGGGGGCTGCTGGCACGGGCGAAGCCGTTGCCGTGGTGGGGACCACGAGCGCTGCGGCGGTCAGTGCGACGAGCGTCGCGATCGTCGAACGTCGCCGACCGTCTGGGTTCACCCGAGGATCACCCCCTCTCGGGCGAGGGCGTCCATGGCCCGCGCGAGGAAACTCGCCATCTGGCCGCGAAGGGTCGGCGCACCGGGGCGGTACTCGGATCTGGTCACCCCCCGCACGATACCCAGGTCCCGTGCCAGGTCGGCCGCGTCCGCGTGGACGTTGAGGGTGGTGTCGACGAACCAGCGCCTGGAGGGCTCCTGTTCCAGGCCGGTGAGCGCCAGATGCGTACGCACCAGCACCGAGGCCATCTGGCCACGGTTCACGGCAAGGTCGGGGTGGAACAGCCCGTCTTCGTCGCCCACGACGATCTCGAGGCGCGCGAGCAGAGCGATCGACGGTGCGTGCACGCTGTCGGGAGGCACATCCACGAAGCCTCCCCGACCGCTGAGATCGCTCACGGCCGACGGAATCGTCACCGTCGCAGGGGATTCCGGGGCCTCGGGGTCCACCGGCACGACGGGCAGCACCGGGTCATCGGGATCGACGCCGGCCAGGACCAGCAAACGCGCCAGGAACGTCGCGAGCTGTGCGCGGGTCACCCACTCGTCGGGGGCGAAGGTGTCGTCCTCCCGACCGAGTGCGACCCCGGTCGTGGCCACACAGGCGATCCCGTCACGGTGGACGCCGCCGTCGTCGACGTCGACGAACGCCGGGGCGGGAAGGCGGTCGGGACGGCACACCGGCCGCTGAACACCACGGACCAGTGCGGCCGCGTCGAGGAGTCCGCCGCTGCGGGTGGTGCGCTGAAGACTGGGCAGTGGCCGGCTGGTCCACGACACGGCGTCGACCATGTCCTCGACGGTGGCGTAGGGCGCAACCTCGACGGCCAGGGCGAGCGCGGCGGTCACGAACGGCGCGGCGAAGGACGTGCCCTCGGCCCAGACGTGGCCGACGCCGAGCCCGGGGGTGGCGATGAAGGCGCCCGGAGCACCGACATCGATCACCTCGGCCCCGACGTTGGCGAACGCGGGGACCTGGCCCCTGGGATCGATGGCGGTCACGGATACGAGGTTAGGAAGCGTGAAGCCCGCAGGGAACCGTCCGGTGTCGGCGGTGAGCACCGCGCCCTCGTTGCCGGAGGCGGCCACCACGGGCACGCCGGCGTCCGCAACCGCCGCGAGCAGCAGAGGGCTTGGATCCGAGGTGACCCATGAGGCGTTGATCACGTCCACGTCGAGGGTGCCCGCCATCTCGAAGGCGGCCAGGATGGTGCCCAGGGTGGTGGTGGAAGCCCTGGCGGCGAGCTCCTCGAACGCGACCACGGACACGATCGAGACCTCGGGTGCCAGACCGGTCATGCCGAATCCGTCCCGACCACGCGCGGCGATCACCCCGGCCACCGCGGTTCCGTGCACGCCCGGCTTGGTCGCGGCGTCGCGATCATCCAACGTGCTCCGTTGCTCGACGACCGCGTCCCCCAGGTCCGGGTGCCCGACATCGATCGCGGTGTCGATCACTCCGACCCGGACGCGGGGGTCGCCCCGGCTCACCGACCAGGCCTCCAGCGCCCGGACGTCGACACCGGGCTCACCGACGACGGTGCTCGTCGCGCTCTCGTAGCGCTGTCCGGTGTTGCGCAGGCCCCACTGCAACCCGAACAGCGGATCGTCGGGGAGGGGGGCCAGGTAGGACCGGGTGGAAGGGGGCGCTCCCAACTCGATGAGGCGGTCGACCTCAGCGAACTCGACGAACGGATCGAGCGTCAGCGCCCGAGCGAGCCGGGCAAGCTCTCCAGCCCCAACCCCCGGAAGCGGTAGGGCATCGACCCGGGCGGTGATCGCCACACGGTCTGGGGCCGTGCCCGCCGGCCACGGCCACGGGGTGTCCCCGCTCGGCAGACGGGCGAGCACGGCAGCGCGCTCGAGGACGTCGAGAGGCTCCGTCCACCGCACGAGCACCTGCTCGGGGGCTCGGGGGAGGGCGTCAGCCGGCGCATGGTCGACAGGGTGGTGGCCGGCAGGCGCGTGGTCGGCACGGGTCGGCGAGCTGGTTACGAGCACCGCGAGCACGACGATCAGCGCCACCGTCCGGTGGCGACGCGTATCGCTCGGGTCCGATCTCCGAGTGTTCAGTCGACGACCGCCCGCATCAGGAGCGACGCCGCCTGGCCCCGCAGGACGGGCTGCTCGGGACAGAACAGCTTGGGCTGACAGCCGGTGGTGATCCCGTGCTCGGCGAGTGATTCGATCGCCGGTCGGTGCACGCTGTCGTCTGCGACGTCGTGGAACGTTCCCCGCGCCGAGGTCTCGAGTCCAAGCGCACGAGCGAGCAGGGACGCGAACTGCTGCCGGGACACCGGATCACCCGCGCGGAAGGTGTCGTCCTCGAAGCCATGCACCACGCCGGCAGCCGCAAGCTCCAAGATCGCCGCGGCATGCGTACTGCTCTCCGGCACGTCGACGAAGTGCACCGGCGGCAGATCGGCATCCCCCGGCACCAGGTCGAAGGTATTGGCGAGGATCGTCGCCAGCTGACCCCGGCTGAGCAGCTCGCCCGGCGCGAACCGGCGTTCCTCAACACCACGCACGATGCCAGCCGACGCCGCCCAGATGATGCCCTCAGCATGGACCGAACCATCGACATCGTCGAAAGGCAGCGGGTCGGGGCCGGGAGCAGGATC
>SLLJ01000486.1 GCA_007134165.1 Nitriliruptoraceae bacterium
GTGACCTGGCGCGCTGCGGGGCCAACCTCATCGGCTACCGCGCGATCCTGGTGCTGGGCGGCCAGGCCGTTCACGGCGCACTGCCGGACGCGGACCTGCCCCCCATCACGACGAGGTTCGAGAAGGCCGATCTCGCGGTGGGCAACGACCTCTCCGGTGACACAGCGCACCAGATCGAGGCCACTTCGGGATGGGCTCCCCCGAGCACCAGCACTTCGGGGTATGCCGACGGCATCAGCCTGACTGAGGTCAATCTGCCGCGAGGTTGGGAAGGCCGCGTGCGCACCGATGAGATTGCCGATGGCCCCGACGACGACCACCCGGTCATCCTGCTGTTCCCCGAGATCCACGACCGGTGCGTCTCGAAGCTGACCGTGGCCGTCACCGGCGGTTTCGGTCGACGCACCGACCGCGAGTTCGTCGCCGCGCTGATCGAGGCGGGCCTGGTCGACACCGGACTGCTCACCGAACGTATCGAGCAACTTCCCAACACGGTCCCCATCCAGGTCAGAGACGTAGCGCGCAAGATCGCCCAACGCCTTCGCTGAGGAGGAGGTTTCGTTGTCGCCGGCGAACCGGCCGGCGGTCTCGTCGGACCGGTCCGCCGGCGCCATCGTGGTCGACGAGGAGCGGCGACTGCGTGTCGGGGTGTTGCCGATCACCGAGTCGGGGACCGTCGTGCTAGGCGTCATCGATGGGGAGGTCTCGGATCCGGTAGCGGTCGGGTTCGATGATCACGACGGCGCCTTCGGACAGTACGCGCTCGACCCGGGGGAGGACCTCGAGGAGCGTGTCGACGCGTGCGTCGACTGAGTCATCGATGCCGCGCAGCAGCAGGACGCTTGGCCCGGCTGCGCCGGTCAACGCCAGGATGGTGCCGAAGTCGGTGTCCGTGGTGACCAGGATGCGGTCGTCGGCGACAGCGAGGGCCATCACCTCGTCGTCGGTGTGCCCTGCCAGGCCGAGGATCCGGACCTGGGTGGGGCTTCGTGCCCGGCCGTGGCCAGCCGGTGAGCCACTGCATCCTGCAGAGCTTCATCGACCAGCAGCTTCATGCGGTCTGATCCAGCGGCATGACCCGCTGGTCGACGTTGGCGGCTGCGAACCGGAGGGTTTCGCGAACGTCGTCCTCGGTCAACTGCGGGTACTCCTCGAGGATGGTTTCCATCGGAGTGCCCGCAGCGATCATGCGTACCAGCATCGCGACGGGGATGCGTGTCCCGTCGATGCAGGCAAGACCACCCATGATCCGGTGGTCGATCCTGATCCGCGTGAAGGCCATGTCTCGATCCTACGCCAGCGACGGTCAGGCGGGACCCTCGTCTACGAGTGCTAGGGAGCCGGTGCCACGAGGTTTCCGCGCACCTGCGGACACCAAACCGGCACGATGGCCCGCGCAGAACGGAGACTGCGCAGCGCGCCGGCCCTGCGGACCTTGGCCCCAACGGTCGCAGGATGTGGCCGCCATGCTCGAACGACGTGTCGCCCAACAGCGCGGGTGGGTTCATGGCCACTGGGACGTCAGGTCGTGGGTCACGCTCCCGCGGGCAGGTGACGGCGTTGCAGGTCGGCCTGGAGCGCAACAGCCTCGTCGGCTGGGATGGGCCAGGCGTCGTCTTCGAAGCGCACCTCGATGCCCTCGGCCTGACGCAGCCACTCGTGGACCAGTGCCCAGCGCCAGATGCGCTGGCCGTTGCCAACCACGCCGTCCGGGCGGGGAAACCCTCCCGGACCCCGTGTGCCGGCCACGTAGTGTCCGATCGCCTGGCGCGTCACGCCGATGCGCTCGGCGATGTCGGTGACCGAGACCAGATCCTGGTCAAGACCGAGGACCCGTGCTGACGGGTAAGCGCGGTGGATCTCGGTGATCGCACGGTGTACGCCCTCGGATGCGCACTCGGCGTCGCGAGTGAAGGCCGCATAGGTCGCGCCATCGGACTGTAAGACGATGGCATCCGGGGCCCCGGCTGATGACAGGCGCGTGTGGTGGTGTGGGTCATCGACGGTCAGGCCCTCGACGACGAGCGTGAACTCGTAGATCGGCATGGTGGGCTCTGGTCCTGACGAGGAGGGCGGATGGCTGCGACAGGTTGACGGTGGCGCCGGTTGGACCAGCAGTCTAGGTTGCTTGTTGTCAACGGTCAACGGGCTTCTCCTCGCTAGAGGACCGCACGGAACCCATGCGGGCACTTCCGAACGCGCCGTCGAAGGACACGGGGTTGGCCGCGCTTCGGCGTCGAGGAGACGGGGAGGCGGCACCGGTCATCGCCAGGGTGGGGGCACTCGAGGTACGTCTGTTCGTGACTGCCTCGGTCGGTGACGTGCATCCACCCGGCGCGCACCGCGGCTCGGATGATCTTGCGCGTCTCCGCTCTCTCGCCGCCCACCTCGGCTCCTGAGGTTGAAGGTGCGATGTGTCGGGCGGTACCGACGGTATGCGGCACGAGGCAGGAGCCCGGGACGCTTTCCACAGGGAGTCCGGACGCTGGTGCTGAGGTGGTGCTGCTTGCCCTCGCGATGCCGTGTGAACGGGTGTTGGGTGGACCGCGTGTCCGCATCCGAGCACGAGGTTCCACCCGACGCCGCGCCGTCGGATGGCAGCCCATCTCTACCGGAACCACGGGGTGCCCGTGTGTGCCGCCAGCATGGGCCTCGCCCCGAACGCCGTTCGCGACGTTCGGAAGGACCGGCACGTCCGTCGACTGCCTGATCGTCTCGTGGGTCCGTGGCGCACCTGGCCCTTGCGCAACGCTGATGTTGCGCGCTACGTTCTTGTTGTGAGAGAGGACGTGCTGTGGCCGCCCACGATCCCTTGCTTCATGGTCGAGTCCGAACCGCCCGGCGCGTGTTCGGTTCCAAGGCCAAGCTCGCGCGGTACCTCGGTGTGGACCGCTCCCGACCCGGGCGGTGGGAGAGCGGTGAGGACGTACCTGCCGAAGGTGCCCTGCGCCAGATCCAAGACCTCGACTACGTCCTGTCAAGGGCGCAGCGAGTCTGGGCGGAGCCGGTCGCAAGAGAGTGGTTGCAGTCGTCCAACGCGATGCTGAACGGCGCGACGCCACTGACGGTGCTCAAGATGGAAGGCCCGGCGCCGGTGATCGCGGCCCTCGATGCCGCCTCCGCAGGGTCCTACGCTTGATCGTCCACGGCTTCCGGGTCATGGCGTACCTGGCGTCGGCACGGTCGGACCAGCCCGGGCATCCGCTGCACGTCGACCCGGCGTGGCAGGGCCAGGGACGAGCTGACAACCCGGTCCTGTACCGGGCGCTGTACTTCTCCGAGTCGATGACGGGTGCGGTCGCTGAGTCGTTCGGGGACCTGCATGTCTGGTCCGAGGAGATGTTCGAGGTGCCGTTCCTCGACGGTGGCCGTCGCGTGCTCGTCCGCCTCGACGTCGATCTGCCCGATGACGAACGCATCGATCTCGATGACGCCTCCGTGCTCGTCGCGCGCGGGCTACGCCCGACCGAGGTCGTGGGCCGCAACCGGGAACGCACCCGCCAGGTTGCGGCCGACCTGTTCCTGGATGGCATCCGTGAGATCCGTTGGTGGTCGTGGTGGCGTCCCGAGTGGCGCAATCGGGTGCTGATGGCCCCACTGGCCGACACCGACCCGTTCGCCGCCTGGGTCACGGTCACCCAGGTTGAGCAGTTCACCCTTGCCTCGCCCGCAGTCACCGCTGCCTCCGAGATGCTGCGCCGGCCCCTGCGCTGAGGGCTGTGTTGAGGGCCGGTGGGACTTCCCTGTGGACGGTCGGTTGGTGTCCCTGCTGGTGGCCGGCTGGTCAGGTCAGGGGGTGACTGCGTGGCCGGTGATGAGCAGGATGAACCTGGGTGAGGTGGCTTCGTGGTCCTGCGGCTGCACGGGCAGGAGGCGGCCGAGTCGGTCGTTCGTGACCTGCGGCCGAAGCTGGATCTCTGCTGTGGAGCCTCGCGCGCCACCGAGTGGTCCGGGGCGAGGTGTCGCGCGAGCACCTACTCGGTCGCTGGTCCGTGGTTGGGGACCTGGGTCGAGGTGCAGGTGTTCGGGGTGAGGCGTGGGCACCTTGCCGGGGAACCTGTCCGGACCGTCTGCCGAGTCCATGCCGGGGCCGTTGGCGTCGATGGTGGCGTGGCTGCTGCACCTCGACGTTGTGGTCGACCTTGAGCGCCTCGATCAGTTGCAGGTCCGCCACCCTGAGATCCTTCGGCGGTTCCCGGAGCTCAGCGACCACCTGGAGGATGCCACGGGTAGGTGACCTGGCTCACGGCGCCTGCTGCTTGTCCTCCACCAGGTTCTCGGCGTGCAAGAGTTGCTCGTAGCTCCCGGGGGGGATGAACACGCTGTCTCTGCGCCGGTGGCGGTTGTGTCCTGCACTCCGAGGCTTCGGGGCCTCGAAGTGCAGGACACAACGAGGGCAGTAGTGGTTGCGTCCTTCAGTCCGGGGCGTCTGCGCCCGGAAACGCAGGACACATCCAGGCGGGACCCGCGATCAGGCGCACGAGGTTCGGCGAGGTGTCGGAACCCGGGCCAGGAACCTGCTCGCTTGTGAGGCGCCACCTCCCTCGAGGGCGCTCGCGTCACGTCTCGTGGGGAGGAGACCGTGCCGCCCGCATCGCCGTGGTCAGGACGCACCACCCTGCTGCGCGTCCGCAACCCTGCCTCGGTCGAAGACCAGGCAGTTGATCGCTGCTGGTGGCGGTCCCGGCTGCACCTCGATGTCGGGGCTGAACCGTCACGTCGGGGGCACGCCGTCAAGGGACGGAGGGATCTCCTGGTGGGCGGTCACCTGACGGACGTGTCGGTTGCCGTGCGCTCTCCCTGTTGGTGGCCAGGTAGGTCGGGGCTGGCACTCAGCGCCTCGGCGAGATGGGCGGGTCGCCGCAACGGCTTCATCCACCGGTCGTCTCGCGAAGCGGCTGTCCTGCCCGGTCCTTCGCCGCGAGGAGCGCTCTGTCGAGTTCGGCACCCGGGCGGGGTGGGCGACCATCGGTGCCGGGGTCCATGGGCGGCTTGTGACCTGCCGTCTTCTCCGGCCGGCAACCGGGCAGGAGCCGCGGCGGCCCCTCGGGAAGCGGCGGCGGGCCTGCCCATCCGGGTCCGTCGATGGCACGGGCTGCGTCGTGGCGGTGTGCGGTCCCATGCCGCCGTGGTTCGTTGGGTTGGCTGGCGGGGAGGTGAGGGCCAGCGAGGACGTAGGCGACGTGTTGACCGGCGAACGATACGTTGGAGACTCCGTCGGCGACGACGCGGCCGAGCAACGGTCGCGGGAGGCGTCGCTGGAGCACGGGTCGACCGTGCGATCGCCAGCGCGGCGGCGCTGATGACTGCTCCCCGGATGCAGACGAACAGCCCTGGCTGCTCTGGTCGCCATCTTGCACGTCACAGACCGAGGAACACCCCCGCGACCATCACGGTCCCGCGGCGAGCGCAACGCCCGGCCGAGGCTGCCGGGTCGGCGTTGGTTCCGGCTTGCTTGCCTGGCGTCGTGCGGCACGTCGACACGCCAACTCGGAGAGGTCGGCCGCGTGTCGATCTGCGGGCGGACATCGCGGCAATGGCCGACAGCGATCCGCGGGCATGCTGGCCGATACGTCGCGGTCCGTGTTGTCCGACTCGCAAAGGGAGGAACCTGCGGTCGTCGGCACGAACTTCATCATCACCGGAGGATGTCGGCCGGTTCGGATGTGAGTCGGCGTTCATGCTCCTCGCGCCTGGGTTCGCCCCGACGGCACGTGTTTGTCGGGCGAAGGTCGATCCGCAGCAGGCAACGACACGCGGAAGCACGTTCGTCCCTCGTTTCTGACGTAGTCGATCTTCCCGCGGTTCAACTCGAGCAACCCACGCGTGATGGACAGCCCGAGCCCGAGTCCCATCGAGGTGCGTCGGTCACCCGTCGACGCCTGAGAGAAGGGACTGAACAGTTCCGGCACGAAGCCGGAGGCGACCCCGCGACCCTGATCCGACACCTCGATGGCTACCTCGTCACCGTTGTCGGACCATGCCCTGACCGCGATCGGCGGCTGGCCGTAGGTCGCCGCGTTGCCCAACAGGTTCACGAGCACCTGCTGCAGGTGGTCCTCGTCGACCCGGACCACCATCCTCCCCACATCGACCTCGAGGTCGTCGGGGAGCACGTCGCGTAGCGTTACGGTGGCCTCCTCGACCGCATCGACGAGTTGGACGTCCACCGGTGCGGGAAGCGCACGGTGGCGCTCCAGACGCGCGAACCACAGCAGGGTCGACACCAGCCTTTCGAGGCGCGCTGCTTGCCGCTCTGCGACGCGTAGGTAGCGCTGGCGTTCGTCGCGCTCGAGCAGACTGTCGCGTCGCTGCAACGTCGAAATGAAGCCGATGATGGAGGTCAGCGGCGTGCGAAGCTCATGGGAGACGCGCGCGACGAACTCCTGCCGGATCGACTCGGTCGCGCGCTGCTCCGTGACATCGAAGAGCAGCACGACCGTCCCCGAGCGTGCACCCAACTGGTCGAACAGGCCCGTCAGGACCAGGGTGTAGACGGCGCCGTCACGGCGTAGGTCGACCTCGCCGGAGGGGTTGGCAGGGTCCAGCGCGATCAGCAGGTCCGCCAACCCGCCGGTGTCCTCGGCTGCCGCCGTCATCACCTGGTCGACCAATTGGTTGCCGATCAGATGGTCGGGCGGTACGTCGAGCCGCCGGCACATCGCCGGGTTCGCGAGTTCGACCTTCCCGACAGCGTCGAGCAGGGCGATCCCGTCGTTGGCGCCTTCGACGGTGCGTTCGAGTCGATCGCGGACCGCCACCTCACCTCGGATCCGCTCGACATGCTCACCAAGAGCCCGGTACGCGATCCAGGCCGGCAGGAGCAGCGCAGGGAGCGCGAGCGGGGCGGCCACCAGCAGTATCGCGGCGATCAGACCGAGCGAACCCGACAACGCCGTGCTGACCCCCGTACCACGCACGA
>SLLJ01000422.1 GCA_007134165.1 Nitriliruptoraceae bacterium
CCCGCGGAAGACGACGGGCCCGCGGAAGACGACGCCGCAGACGAGCCCGCCGCAGCCGGGCCCCTGACGGTGTACTCCGGTCGCAACGAGGAACTCGTCGGCGGGATCTTCGACGACTTCACCGCCGAGACCGGCATCGAGGTCCAGGTCCGCTACGGCAACACCGCCGAACTCGCGGCCACGATCGTCGAGGAGGGCGACGCCAGCCCTGCCGACGTGTATTTCGCCCAGGATGCCGGGGCGCTCGGCGCTCTCGAACGCGAGGATCGGTTCGTCGGCCTGCCCGACGATGTGCTCGAGCTGGTCGACCCCCTGTTCCGCTCCCGCGAAGGCAACTGGACCGGGACGACCGGCCGGGTCCGGGTACTGGCCTACAACACCGACCTGCTGGACGCCGACGAGGTGCCCGACAGCGTGCTGGACCTGACCGATCCCCAGTGGGAGGGCCGGGTCGGCTGGGCACCGACCAACGGGTCGTTCCAGGCGTTCGTGACCGCTCTGCGCGTGGTCGAGGGCGACGAGGCCGCCCGCAGCTGGCTCGAGGGCATGCTGGCCAACGGCGCGGTCGAGTTCGAGAACAACACGGCGATCGTGGAGGGGGTCTCGCGCGGCGAGGTCGAGATCGGGATCACCAACCACTACTACCTCGCCCGCTTCCAGGCCGAGGACGCTGACTTCCCGGTCGACAACCACTTCCTGCCCGGCGACATCGGCGGGCTGGTCAACATCGCGGGGGTCGGCGTGCTGGCCACCAGCGACCAGCCCGACGCCGCGTTCGAGCTCGTGCGCTACCTGCTCAGCGAGGACGTGCAGGCCTACTTCGGGCAGGTCACCGACGCGCTCGAGTTCCCGGTTCGCACCGGCATCGACTCGCCCGAGCTCCCCACCTTCGAGCAGATCGATCCGCCCGATGTCGACCTCAGCGACCTCGAGGACCTGCAGGGCACCCTCGAGCTGCTGAACGAGGTCGGGGCCCTGACCTGAGTCGCCCCACCGGTACGGTGGCGGGCGCCATGAGCAACCAGGCGCCCGCCACCGAGCAGCAGCTGAGCCGACCGTTGTCGCCGCGCCGTGGGCGCGGCGGCGCGGTCGGTCGCACGCACCCGCTGGTGTGGGTCCCGGCGGTGGCGGTGGCGCTGGTCATGCTGCTGCCCGCGGCCTACCTCGTGGTGGCTGCGGCCGGCCTTGCTCCCGAGCGCATCGTCGGGATCGTGCTGGATCCGGCCACCGCCCGGCTGGCCGGCCGCACCCTGCTGCTGGCCGGGTCGGTCACCCTGGCCAGCCTGCTCGTCGGCGTGCCGGTGGCCTGGCTGACCACCCGCAGCGACCTGCCGGCCCGGCGCTTCTTCGCCCTCGCGACCGCCCTTCCGCTGGTCATCCCGACCTACGTGGGCGCGTTCACGCTGGTGGCGGCCTTCGCCCGGGGTGGGCTGATCGAGGAGTGGCTCGGGATCGTCCCACCGAGCCCCTACGGCTTCTGGGGAGCCTTCGTCGCGCTGACCCTGTTCAGCTTCCCCTACGTGCTGATCACCGTGCAGGCCTCGCTGCGGGGGTTGGATCCCGCGCTCGAGGAGGCCAGCCGGCTGCTGGGCCACGGGCCGCTGCGAACCTTCGTGCGTGTCACCCTGCCCCAGCTGCGGGTCAGTGCCTCGGCCGGGGCGCTGCTGGTGACCCTGTACGTGTTCAGCGACTTCGGCGCGGTGTCGATCCTGCGCTACTCGACCTTCACCCGCGGCCTGTACCTGCAGTACCGCAGCGCCTTCGACCGCGCGCCCGCGGCACTGCTCGGGCTGCTGCTGGTGCTCATGACGCTCGTGGTGATCATGCTCGAGGCCCGCGTGGCCCGGGACCGCGGCGGGCAGCTCGGCTCCCGGGGTCCGAGCCGACCGGGTCCCCGGGTGCCGCTGGGCGCCTGGCGCTGGCCGGCGGCGGCGGCCTGCAGCCTGATCGTGCTGCTGGGTCTGGTGACGCCGGTGAGCGTGATCGTGTTCTGGATGGTGCGCGGACTCCGGGCCGGGGAACAGGTCAACGTCGCCATCGGCGCGGCCGGCCGCAGCCTGCTCGCCGCTGGGCTCGGCGCATTGGTGGCCGTCCTGGCCGCGTTGCCGGTGGCGATCTGGGCGGGGCGGTCGCGCTCGCGCCTGGCGCGGGTGGCAGAGCGGGCGTCGTTCACCGGCTACGCGCTGCCGGGCATCGTGGTGGCGCTTGCGCTGGTGTTCTTCGGGATCCGGGTCGTCCCCGGCCTCTACCAGACCCTGGCGATGCTGGTGTTCGCCTACGTGGTGCTGTTCCTTCCACAGGCGGTCGGCGCGATCCGTGCCTCGTTGCTGCAGGTCGATGGCAACGTCGAAGGTGCCGCACGTGTGCTGGGCAGCACTCGGACCGCCACGTTGCGGCGGGTCACGTTGCCGCTGTCGCGTCGCGGGGCGCTGGCCGGCGGCGCGCTGGTGATGCTCACCGCGCTCAAGGAGCTGCCCGCCACGCTGCTGCTCGCTCCCACCGGGTTCGACACCCTGGCGACCCGCGTGTGGTCGGCGACCTCGGAGGCCTTCTACACCCGGGCAGCGGTCCCGGCGCTGGGGCTGATCCTGCTCGGATCGGTGCCGCTGGCCGTGCTCATGGTCCGTGAGCGTCGCGAGCGTGGCTGAGGCGGGCTAGATCGACGACCGCGGGAAGGTGACCACGGGTCCGTCCACGCTCAGCGACACCCGGGTGCCGCGGGCGAGGTCGAGGTGGGGGCCGCGCCGCACCCGAACGTGCCGAACGTCATCGAGGCTGAGTTCGAGCAGTTGGTCGTGGCCGAAGTAGGAGATTGCGGTGATCGTGGCCCGACCCTCGGCATCGGCCCGGACTCGGACCGCCTCGGGGCGCACGACCACCGTGAGCTCGTCGGACTCGGTGGCCGCGATCGTCGGGAGCCGACCGATCGGGGTGTCGACCAGGTAGCGACCGGCGCGGGTTCCGGGCAGCACATCGGCTTCGCCGACGAACTCGGCCACGAATCGCGTGGCCGGCCGGGTGTAGAGGGTCTGCGGGTCGGCGGCCTGATGCACCCGGCCCTCGGCCATGACCACGACCCGGTCGGCCAGCGACAGGGCCTCCTCCTGGTCGTGGGTCACGAACACCGCGGTCTGCTCAGCGGCCCGCAGGATGGCGCGCACTTCCTCGCGCACCGAGGCGCGCAGGCTGGCGTCGAGGTTGGAGAACGGCTCGTCGAGCAGGACCAGGTCGGGGGCCGGTGCCAGCGCCCGGGCCAGGGCGACCCGTTGCTGCTGACCGCCCGACAGCGCGGTGGGCAGCCGGGCGTCGAGCCCGGCAAGCCCGACCAGGTCGAGCACCTCGGCCACCCGGCGCCGGCGTGCGTTGCGCGGTAGGTGACGCAGCCCGTAGGCGACGTTACGGGCCACGTCCAGGTGGGGGAACAGCGCGTAGTCCTGGAAGACCATGCCGACCTGACGGCGTTCGGGTGGAACCCGGACCCCCGGCGCGTTCACGGTTCGCCCGTCGATGACGATGGTGCCGGACTCGGGCTCGAGCAGGCCGGCGACCAGGCGCAGCACGGTGGTCTTGCCGCAGCCGGAGGGGCCGAGCAGCGCGGTCAGGCTGCCGCGGATGACCTCCAGGTCCACATCGTCGACCACGAGGTGGGCCCCGTACCGGTGCCGCAGGCCGCGGACGCTGAGCGCAGCGGTGGCCGTCCCGGGCGTGGTGTCGGTCACGGCGGGGACGGCGGTGGGCGGCGCGGACACGCTGGACACGGCTGGTGGGTGCTCCGTTCGGGAGTCTTAGGGTACCCTTACCGACCGGATCCACGCCAACGACCGCGGGAGGACCAGGGTGCCGCTTGCCGGGCTCGAGCCGCAGGTCTCCACCAACGCGAGGCCGAGCCTTCGCACCGAGGTGCTCGAGGTCCTGCTCGACCGCCACGGGCAGCGAATCACGCGCGAGGACGTCGCCGCCGCACTGGCGCTGCATGGACCGCAGGTCTCGGCCGCGCTCGACGGGCTGCTCGCGGAGCGCACGGCGTGCGAGCGTGACGGTCGACTCGCCCTGACCGAACCCGGCTACCAGCGTGCGGTGGCGGCGGTCCGCCGCCACCGCCTCACCGAGCGCCTGCTCAGCGACCTGCTCGGGGTCGAGTGGTGGCAGGTCCACCATGAGGCCGAGGGCCTCGAGGGCCGCATCACGCCGGTCCTCGAAGCCCGGTTGGTGGAGGTACTCGGCGACCCGGGGACCTGCCCACACGGCAACCCGATCCCCGGTTCGGCCAACCGCCCCGACCAGTCCGACGCCGTGCGACTGGCCGAGGCACCGCTGGGCCCGGTCACCGTGGTGCGGATCACCGAGACCCTCGAGGGCGACGATGAGGCGCTGCAGCTGTTGCAGGGCTGCGGGTTCGTGCCCGGTCGCGACGCGGAGCTCAAGCGCCGCGAGAAGGGCTGGGTCGAGGTGGCGGGCACCGTCCACGACGCCGCCCTGCCCCCACACGTGGCCGCCCACACCTACGTCATCCCCCGCTGAGCGCGGCGCCGGGAGCTCGTGCGGGCGACGGCTAGGCTGCGCCCCCATGACCAGCCCTGAGCCCCGATCCGAGCCACGCCGACGCAGCGTCGCCGTGCTCGGTGATCGCATCCTGGTGGCCCCGCCCGGCGACGAGGAGCGTCGCTCGCGTGGCGGCATCCTGATCCCGGCGACCGCACAGTCGGTCGACCGCAAGGGGATCTGGGGCCAGACGCTGGGGGTCGGCCCCCACGTGCGGCAGGTCGACGTCGGCGACGACATCCTCTACCTGCCCGACGACGCCATCGAGGTCGAGGTGCAGGGAGAGCCCTATCTGATCGTGCGTGAACGCGACGTGCATGCGGTGGGCTCGACCCGCCGCGACGGAGCCACCGGCCTGTACCTGTAGGCGCCGTGTGAGGCGGGGCTGTGCCCGCTCGCGCCCTCTGGCCCGCACGAGCAGGTTCGCGTCAGGGTGGGCACCGACTCCGAGGTCACCAGCTCTCTCGACGTCTCGGCCACGATCCTGGCCGTACCGCCTCGAACGGGCCGTGCGGCCCTGACGGGCCGGTGTGCGCCGACCCTATGGTGCAGGTCGCGCAGACGATGAGGAGGTGGCGCCAACGGCTCGGTTGCGATCCACCCGGGGCGGCAGGCGGCGTCTGGGCCTGGTGTGGCCCACGACCGTGACGCTGCTACTGGCCACGCTGGTGCCGATCATCCTGCTCGGTGCCGGCGGGATCATCGCCCTGCGCACGGCCTTGGCCGACCGGCTCGCCGCGGACCTCGACTCGCTGGCCGACGCCAAGCAGCGCACCCTCGAGCAGCTCGGTCAGCGTGCGGTGGACACCGTCGAGCTGCTGGCGACCCGCACCCAGGTACGCCGCAACCTAGCCGCCCTGCTCGCCGGCGACGAGCGGGTACGTGACTGGCTCGTCGACGCCCTGCTCGAGTCCGAACAGGCCATCGACGACCTCATCTGGATCGGGCTCAGCGACCTCGATGGGCGTGTCGTGGTCGCTTCCGACCCGTCGCTGGTGGGCCGGCCGTTCGACCCACCCACCAGGTGGCAGCCTCCGGCGGGGGACGAGGTGAGTTCCCGAGTACTGTCAGGGGCCACCGGGCCGGTGTGGCTGGTGACCGCCCCGCTTCGCGAGCAGGAGGCCGTGGCCGGCCGCGTCGTGGCGGTGT
This sequence comes from Nitriliruptoraceae bacterium, assembly GCA_007134165.1. Lineage (GTDB taxonomy): Bacteria > Actinomycetota > Nitriliruptoria > Nitriliruptorales > Nitriliruptoraceae > SKJO01. The sequence goes on from SLLJ01000422.1 coordinate 5,692, forward strand.
TCGACCTCGACACGGTCGTGCAGCTCATGCGCGCCGACACCGACCAGCAGCCTGGCCTGACCACCTGCGTGTCGTTCCGCGCCGACGACGGGGCGCTGTACCCGCTGGTCGACCCGGTGGGCGCCGCCCTGACCGACGACACCCTGCGCAGCTGTCAGCCGGCCGAACTGCTGCTCGCCGTGGAGGGCCGGACCGGCAGCGAGGTCGTGGCCGCGGTCCGCACCGTCGAGGTACTGGACTGGGTGGTGACCGTCCGTGTGGCCCGCGAGGTTCTGCTGGCGCCGGTCGCAGACGCGACCCGCCTGGTGCTGGGTGCCACCGTCGTGCTGCTGCTGCTCGCAGCGCTGGCCGCGGTGCTGCTGGCGGGACGTCTGACCCGCCCGATCCGCGCGCTGACGGCGAGCAGTGCCCGGCTCGAGGCGGGCGAAGCGCAGGCGGAGGCCGACGAGCAGGCCCCCGGCGAGCTCGGCGAGCTCGCCGAGCGGTTCAACGCCATGACCGCCGCCCTGAAGGCCAGCCAGCAGGACCTCGAGCAGCGCTACACCGACCTCGAGCTGCTCGCGCACGCCATGGCGCACGACCTCAAGTCGCCGTTGACGGTCGTGTTGGGCTGCCTCGAACTGCTCACCCATGAGCGCGTCGTCCGGGACGAGGACCGCGCCCTGCTGCTCGAGCGCGGCGCCGGTTCCGCCCGGCGCATGCAGCAGCTCATCGACGATCTGTTGCTCCTGATCCGGACCGTGGGCACCGAGCCGGCCGCCCGACCGATCCCGCTCGAAGAGGTCGTCGACGCCGTCGTCGAGCAACTCGACGCCACCGGATGGGTGCACCGCGGTCCGCTGCCGGTCGTGGCTGGCGACCGAGTGCTGCTCGACCACCTGCTGCTCAACCTGCTGGACAACGCGCTGACCTATTCCCGGCCCGACCAGCCGCCCCGGATCGAGGTCGGCGCATCCGACGACGAGGCAGTCTGGGTGGAGCTGTACGTGGACGACGACGGGGTCGGTATCCCGCCGGAGGAGCGCGCTCCGGCGCTGGAACTGTTCAGCCGCGGGGAGCGCACCCGCGACCGTCCCGGGTCGGGGCTTGGCCTGCCCATCGCCGTGCGAATCGTGGAGCGTCACGGCGGTCGGCTGTGGATCGGCGACTCGCCGTTGGGCGGGACCCGGATCGCGTTCACGCTGCCTCGAACGGCCGACGA
>SLLJ01000239.1 GCA_007134165.1 Nitriliruptoraceae bacterium
GAACCCGACGCCGAGGAACTCGCCGACATCGCGATCAGTTCGGCAGCGACCGCCGCGCAGTTCGGGATCGAGCCACGTATCGCGATGCTGTCGTACTCGACCGGCGTGTCGGGCAAGGGCCGGGCCGTGGAGCGGGTGCGCGAGGCCACCGAGTTGGTGCGCCAGCGCCGGGAGGACCTCGAGGTCGAGGGCCCGATTCAGTACGACGCGGCGATCGACGCCTCGGTGGGCGAGGCCAAGCTGCCGGGCTCGGCGGTGGCGGGCCGGGCCACCGTGTTCATCTTCCCCGACCTCAACACCGGCAACAACACCTACAAGGCGGTGCAGCGCAGCTCGGGCGCGGTGGCGGTCGGCCCGGTCCTCCAGGGCCTGAACAAGCCGATCAACGACCTGTCGCGGGGCTGCACCGTCGACGACATCGTCAACACCGTCACCATCACCGCCGTCCAGGCACAGGACGGCTGAGGAGCGCTGCCGTGCAGGTCCTGGTCCTCAACTCCGGGAGCTCGTCGATCAAGTACCGGCTGTTCGACGACTCGCTCACGCTGCTCGCCTCCGGGCTCGTGGAACGCATCGGCGAAGCCTCGGGCCGGGCCGTGCACCGGCGGCACGACGAGGGCGGCCCGGCCGAGCTCGTCGAGCAGGCCGCCTTCGACGACCACGCGGCGGGTTTCCGTTCTCTGATCGCCGCCCTCGAGCAGGGCGGGCTCGGCGAGGAGCTCAGGGCGATCGGCCACCGGGTCGTGCACGGCGGCGAGGAGTTCGTGGCGCCGAGCCTGATCGACGACGAGGTGGTCGCCCGCATCCGCGCGCAGGTGCCACTCGCGCCGCTGCACAACCCGGCCAACCTCACCGGCATCGAGGTGGCGGCATCCCTGCGCCCCGAGCTGCCCCAGGTCGCGGTCTTCGACACCGCCTTCCACGGCACGTTGCCGGCCCGCGCCTACCGCTATGCCCTGCCCACCGAGCTGTACCGCGAGCACGGCGTGCGCCGCTACGGCTTCCACGGCACCTCCCACGCCTTCGTCGCCCGCCGCGCCGCCGCACACCTGGGGCGGTCGCTGGGCGAGCTCGACCTGATCACGCTGCATCTGGGCAACGGGGCCTCGGCGACCGCCATCAGCGGCGGGCGGTCCATCGATACGTCGATGGGGCTGACGCCGCTGGAAGGCCTGGTGATGGGCACCCGCTGCGGTGATGTCGATCCGGCCGTTCTGCTCCACCTGCACCGGCAGGCCGGCTACGACCTCGACGAGATCGACCGGCTCCTCAACCGTTCAAGTGGCCTGCTCGGGTTGTGCGGCGAGAACGACCTGCGTGAGATCGACCGGCGGGCCCGGGCCGGCGACGCCGACGCCGAGCTCGCGCTCGACGTATACACCTACCGGATCCGCAAGTACCTCGGCGCCTACACCGCCGCGCTCGGCGGACTCGACGCGGTGGTGTTCACCGCCGGGGTCGGGGAGAACCAGCCGGGCGTGCGCGCGCGGGTGTGCGACGACCTCGAGGTGCTGGGCATCCGGCTCGATGCGTCGTCCAACGCCAGCGCCGACGTCGGTGCGGCACCCGACGGCGTGGTCGCGGTGCACGCGGCCGACGCCCGGGTCGCGGTCCTGGTCGTGGCCACCGACGAGGAGCGTGAGATCGCCGAGCAGACCCTGCAGGCACTCGGCGGCACGGTCAGCCGGCCGTGAGCCGGCGCAGCGCATCGCGGAACACCGACAGACCGATCTCCTCGAACAGCACGAATCGCACCACCCTCACGTGCGTGAGCTCGTCGGCGACGTCCCGCACCGCCTCGAGGGCGACCATGGCCGCATCCCGCAACGGGTAGCCGAACACCCCGGTGGAGATCGCCGGGAACGCCACCGACGACAGCCCCTGCTCGTCGGCGAGCAGGAGCGCCCCGCGGTAGCAGTCGGCCAGCAGCTCGTCCGCCGGCTCGTCCCGGCCGTACACCGGGCCGAGGCAGTGGATCACGTGCGCGGCGGGCAGGTCGTGCCCGCCGGTGAGCACGCACTGTCCGGTCTCGATCGGAGCCAGCGCCCGGCACTCGGCGTGCAGGCCAGGACCCGCCGCCCGGTGGATGGCGCCCGCGACGCCGCTGCCCGGCGCGAGGTCGGCGTTGGCGGCGTTGACCACCGCATCAACGTCAGCCTGCGCCGCGATGTCCCCGATGCGCACCTCGATCCGCACCGGGCCGAACGATCCGTCTGCTGCCCGCATCCCTCGACCTCCTCGTCGCTGCTGCCGGCACCAGCAGCACACCGGCACAGGATGCCATGCCCGCGTCCCACGGGGACAAGCCGGGGCTCACCGCGACGAGGGCACCGGACCGTCGTCGGACTCGTCGGGCCCGGCATCGGGTTCCACCTCCCCCGACTCGGCATCCTCGAACGCCGCGTCGAGCCAGTCGGCGAACGGTCCGCGCTCAGGCCACTCGGGGATCAGCGGGGTGTCCGGTTCGGGCACGGGGCGGCGGCGGCGCAGACGCTGGATCCAGACCGGCGGTGAGATCGTGGCGAGCAGCGAGGCGGGCCCGCGATCGCCGGCCAGTGCGCCGATGGCACGACCGGCCGGGGTGTCGGGCAGGTCGGACAGCTGTTCGGGCAGCGGCAGGTCGACCTCGAACACGTTGCTGGTGATCAGCTGCCGCTCGGCGCCGAGCTGGTCGAACAGCTCGAGCATCGCCTCGTTGTCGGCGAGCACGTAGTTGCGGAACACGCGCACGTCGTTGGCCAGCGCCACCTCCGCGAGCAGCGCCAGCATGATCGTGCCGAGCCCGAGCCCCTGGTAGCGGTCGACGACGGTGATCGCCGCCTCCGCGACCCGCGGCGCATGGGCCAGGCGGACGTACTGGCCCAGCGCCATCCCGGGCACGGCGGGCTCGCTGGCGTCGAGCGCCAGCCAGGCGACGTGGTCGCGGTGATCGATCTCGGTGGCGTAGCGCAACTGCTCCTCGGTGAGGTGGTCGATACGCGCGTGGAAGCGCAGCATCCGGGACCGTGGCGAGAGCAGCTGCAACCCCTCCTGCAACCGCTGTTTGTCGTCCGGGCGGATCGGCCGCAGCTGGGCCGGGGTCCCGTCGCGCAGCTCGGTTTCGAGCGGCTCGACCGATTCGCCCCGGGCCGCGGCTGCGGTGGCGGCGACGACGTCACCGAGCTCGGGCATGCGGACCATGGTGAGCAACCTTCTTCGTCAGGTGCGGGCCAGCCGGATACTGCGCAGGCACTCGGAGCCGCCGCGGGTGTCCTGCCAGACGACCACGAGGTCGCCATGCTGGGTCCTGACGGCGGCGGGCGCGCGAGCCACAGCATCGGGCGGGGCATCGTCCACCCGCTGTGCGCTCAGCACACGCCCCGAGGCGTCCAAGCCCACGGCGAGGATGGCAGACCCGCCGGTGCGATCATCCTCCAACACGACGCTGACGGTTGGCGTCGCCCCTGGCCGGTCTACCCCGGCTGCCGACGGCTCGACGACCACGGCCGCGGCGCGCTGGCGGGTCCCGGACGGACGCGACGGGTCCAGCGCACTCACCGGCGCGAAGGTGCGGCCCCCGTCCGGCGAGCAGCGCACGACCAGTCCGCCGCTGCCGTCGGACGCGACCTGCTCAGCCACCAGCCAGACCTGCGCCCCGTGTGCGGCCAGCGCCGGGCGGTAGGCCCCGTGGATCCCGGTCACCAGCCAGCGCGGCGGCCCGTCGGGTAGGAACTCCGGCCCAGGACCCAGTCGCAGCCCGCGCACGGCCGGCCAGCCGTCGGGCCCGAGCTCCTGCCATACCACCACCAGCCCGTCGGGTACGACCACGACGTCCGGGGCGGTCTGACCCCGGGTCTCCGCTGGAGACCGGGCCCCCAACGGATCGGGCTGCCCCTGCAGGTCGCCTCCGTCGACCCGGCGGGACGCCGAGAAGACCCCCGTTCGGTCTGGGCGGTGGGCCAGCCGGACCTGGGGAAGCACCCAGGGCCAGCGCAGGTCGCTCCACACGGCCAGCAGCCCCGCGCCGTCGTGGCGCAGCCGCGGGGCGTCGTGGCCCCGCTCGCGCCGCAGGCTTTCGACGCGATCAGCGTCGTCGACCCGCTGGGCACGGCCCGGCTCCCCCGCCGCGGGCGCGGCCACCAGGTCCCAGCTGCCCGCCGGGAAGCCCAGCGCCAGACACCACGGCCCGTCGATCCCGACGGCGAGCCGTGGGCGCCACCATCGGTCCCGGGTGGGATCCATCGGAGGATCGGGGGCGAACACGGGCCGCGGCGCGTCCCAGCGGCGTCCGTCGCCGAGGGTCGCGATCACCCGCTGGCCACCGTCGGGTCCGACCTCGACCCACACGACCCGAACCGCGTCCCCCTCCGCGAGCAGGTCGGGGACCAACTGCATCCGGCCGGGCGCCACCTCGACACTGTCGGGCGCGGTGCGCGCGACCGGCTCCACCGCCACCGGCGCCCGGCGAGGCAGGTCCAGGTCGACCCACACCGCATGGTCCTGTGGCGCCCGGGTCGGCTGCCGCCCGAGCTGCTCGAGCTGTGCCCGCCGGCCCGGGTCCGCCAGCTCCTGCGGCGGTTCGGAGCTGGCCCACCACGGTCCGACCGCGGCCCAGCCCACGTCGGGGGGCTGACCGGCCAGGCCGGTGCGGGGACCGGCGCCGGGCGCGGCGGTCGCGATCGTGGCCTGACCGTCGAAGCCCAGCCCGCCCCATCCGCCGAGCAGCACGGCGGTGGCGTTGACCACCGGGGCACGGTGGCGGCGCAGCATCCACCACCCGCCACGCTGCAGCTTGTCGGGCGGCCACAGGTCGGCGAGCTGCGGGCCGTCGTCGGTCACCGGACCGCGGTCCACCTCGGTCCACCGGTCGAAGGCTTCGGGCTGCAGCAGCACCTCGGCGTCGAGCTGGTCGAGCCGCTCGTTGACGTCGGGCATCCAGGCGTCCTTGCTGATCACCGAGGCGACCCGGCCGATCGGCAGGTCCGCGACCGTGACCGCGGCCAGGTCGGCCGGGGCCAGGCCGAGCTCGCGCTGCTCGGCGTCGACGAGGTGGACCTTGTCCTGGACCGCCGCGAGCGCTCCGTCAGGACCCAGCAGCAGGGCGCGGTTGCGGACCTCGGGGCTGCGGGGCCCGTAGACCCGGCGGTCGCCAGCCGTTGGCCCGCCGAACAGCGCGGCGAGCTCCCCGTCGACCGGCTCCACGTCTGCGAGCGCCGTACCCACCGCCACCCACCATCCCCGATCCCGGGCCAGCCGGCCGAGCCCGTCGACCAGGGCATGCCGCAGCGTGTCGGTGACCGCCAGGTGCAGCAGCTGCCCCGGGTGCTGCACGCACGGGAAGCGCGCGGCCAGCGCCGCGAGCACCTCGCGGTAGCCGAACGCGAGCCCGGCCAGCACCTCCTGGATCGGGGAACCGTCGGACAGGCGTGCACGCGCGAGCTCGGCCCGTGGGTCGGTGAGCATGGCCAGCAGCCCGGTGTGCTCGGGCAGCACCACCAGCGTCGCACCCTCAGGGTGGGCGACGACCCACCGGTCGAGCACATCAGCGATACCGGCCACGAAGCACGCGGGGTCGGTAGCCCGGCCGACGTCGAGGTGGAGCCCCACCGCGCACAGCCGCAGGTTGATCGCCAGGCTCACGAGTCGGCGCGTTCACGCAGCGCCGCACGCTGCGCCTCGACCTCGTGCTCGGGGTAGCGCAGGAAGATCAGCAGCCCGACCACCACCGCGACCGCCGCGACCGGCCCGGTCAACTTGAGGCCGAAGGGGTCCCCGCCGAACTGGAACAGCGCGCCGGACACCACGGTGGACACCCCGAGGTTGACCTTCTGGATCAGGCCGTTGACGCCGTAGTACATCGCCTCGCGGCGCTGGCCGGACAGCCCGAGCTCGAGGTCGGCGGTGGCGGCGATGATCGCGTCGGGGACGATGAAGAACCCGGCGAGCGCCACCCCGGCGAGCGCCATGACCGCCAGGCCGAACGGCAGGATCGGCAGCCCGAAGGGCGGGGCGTCGAGGAAGTACAGCAGCGGGAACGCGGAGGCGAACAGCACCAGCGAGGCGAGCATGACCGCCTTGAGCCCCCGGCGTTTGGCCATCAGGTTGGCGGCCGGGAACACCAGCAGGCAGGTGCCGAACACCGCGCCCATCAGCAGCGCCACGTCGCCCTCGGAGCGGCCCATCAGCCGGGTGGCGTACAGCGCGATGTTGAGGGTGACGATGTTGAAGCCGAACCAGAACGCATTGGTGCCCACCATGGCGATCACGAACGGCCGGTTGCGAAGCGTCGTGCGCACCGCCTCGATCAGCGGCATCGTCGCGGGCACCGCGCTCGCGAAGCGGATCTCGGGGATCAGCGTCGGCACGTACATCAGCACCACCGCGACCGCACCCAGGATCCACACCATCGCCCGGATGCCGTACGCCTCGACGAGCAGCCCCGAGACGATCAGGCCGACCGCGGAGCCCACCAGGTAGCCGACCGCCTTGGAGGTGGAGAGGTCGACACGGTCCTTGAGAGTGGTGGAGATGTCGGCGAGCAGCGCGAGGTGCGGGCTGACGTAGGCGGTGAACAGCACGAAGTAGGTCCCGAGTAGGAGCCCGACGTAGACGCCGTTCCAGCCTGAGCGCTCCAGCACCGGCGGGTAGAACAGCGCGACGAAGACCACCACGTAGGGCAGCGCACTCAGACGCAGGAACGGGATGCGCCGCCCGCCGGGGCCATCGTGGTTGTCGGACCAGCGGGCGATGAGCGGGTCGGCGACCGAGTCGATCACCCGGCCGAAGAGCATCACCAGGCTGAAGGTCAGCGGCAGCAGCAGCGCGTCGACCCCGCCCAACGGTGTGGTCACGTAGAAGAAGTACAGCCAGGTCAGCATCGTGCGATCGACGATGACCCAGCC
>SLLJ01000322.1 GCA_007134165.1 Nitriliruptoraceae bacterium
CCGGGCGACGGGGACGAGGAGGAACCGTGCAGGTCACCGTCAGCGGCAAGAACTTCGATGTGACCGAGAGACTGCGCGAGGAGGCGATCGCCAAGCTCAGCCGCGTGCGCCGGATGTTCGACCGCTTCCTCGACATGGAGATCACCTTCTCCGAGGAGACCAACCCCCGGATCGAGGACCGGATCCGGTGTGAGGTCGTGTTGCACACCAAGGGCAAGTACCTGCGGGCCGAGGCAGCCGCGCCGGATGCGCTGACCGCCGTCGACCGCGCCGAGGACAAACTGTCGCGGCAGGTGCGCAAGCTCAAGACCCAGCGGGTGTCCCGGCCACGGCAGCAGAGCGCCCCGGAGCTCGCCGAAGACCCGGCGGTGTGAGCCCCATCCAGCGCGTGCCCGCCGGCGCGGGCACGCGCCCATCCACCGTTCGGCCGCGCTGAGGCGCTGCGGTTCGAGGGGCGTGACGTACCCTCGTCGTCCCGGGATGACGAAGGACGACGACGGTGCTCGACAAGATCCTGCGGGCCGGAGAGGGCCGCAAGGCCAAGCAACTGCAGAAGATCGTGGATGCGGTCGGTGAACTCGGCCCCGCCATGAAGGCGCTCGACGACGACGCGCTGCGGGCCAAGACCGACGAGTTCCGCGCGCGGCTCGCCGACGGGGCTCACGTCGACGACCTCCAGGTCGAGGCCTTCGCGGTCGCCCGCGAGGCCGCCGACCGGGCACTTGGCGAACGGCCCTACGACGTACAGGTCTTCGGGGGCGCTGCCCTGCACGACGGCAACATCGCCGAGATGAAGACCGGTGAGGGCAAGACCCTGACCTCGACCATGCCGGTCTACCTCAACGCCCTGACCGGCAGGGGCGTGCACATCGTGACGGTCAACGAGTACCTCGCCAAGCGTGACGCGGAATGGATGGGGCGCATCCACCGCTTTCTGGGCCTGAGCGTCGACGTGGTGTTCTCGGGACAGACCAAGGACGCCAAGCGCCGCGCGTACACCGCCGACATCACCTACGGCACCAACAACGAGTTCGGCTTCGACTACCTGCGCGACAACATGGCCTGGTCGCGTGACCTGCAGGTGCAGCGCGGTCACCACTTCGCCCTGGTCGACGAGGTCGACTCGATCCTGGTCGACGAGGCCCGCACTCCGCTGATCATCTCCGGGCCCGCCGAGCAGTCCGCCGACCTCTACAAGGTCTTCGCCCGGCAGGTCGCTCCCAACCTCACTCGCGGCGCGGAGGGCGAGCGCCCCGGCGAGTCGACCGGCGACTACGTCATCGACGAGGCCAAGCGCACGGTGGCGGTCACCGAAGACGGGGTGGCCAAGGTCGAGCAGCTGCTCAAGATCGACAACATGTACGAGTCGGTCAACACCCCATTGATCCACCACCTGCAGAACGCGCTGAAGGCCAAGGACCTCTACAAGCGCGACCGCGAGTACATCGTGACCGACGGCGAGGTGCACATCGTCGACGAAAACACCGGCCGGGTGCTGTACGGCCGGCGCTACTCCGAAGGTTTGCACCAGGCGATCGAGGCCAAGGAGGGGGTGCGGGTCAAGGAGGAGAACCAGACCCTGGCCACCATCACCCTCCAGAACTACTACCGCACCTACGACAAGCTCGCGGGGATGACCGGAACCGCCAAGACCGAGGAGACCGAGTTCCTCCAGATCTACAAGCTCGGGGTGGTGAGCGTGCCCACCAACCGGCCGATGGTCCGTGACGACCGGGCCGACCTGATCTACAAGGCCGAAGCGAGCAAGTTCGAGGCGGTGGCCGAGGAGATCCGCGAGCGGCACGACGCCGGCCAGCCGATCCTCATCGGCACCACCTCGGTCGAGAAGTCCGAGTACCTGGCCAAGGTGCTCACTCGCATGGGCATCCGTCACGAGGTCCTCAACGCCAAGAACCACGCCCGCGAGGCTCAGATCGTGTCGCAGGCCGGGCGGTTGGGTGCGGTGACCGTGTCGACCAACATGGCCGGGCGCGGAACCGACATCGTGCTCGGCGGCAACGCGGAGGAGGTCGCCAAGTCCGAGGCCGCCAAGCTCGGTCCCGAGGCCTCCGATGAGGAGCGCCAAGCGGCCGTGCAGGCCGCCTACGAGCGCCTGCTCCCGGAGTTCCGCGCCGAGGGGCAGCGGGTCAAAGAACTCGGTGGGCTGTACGTCATCGGCACCGAACGTCACGACTCGCGGCGAATCGACAACCAGTTGCGTGGCCGCTCCGGCCGGCAGGGTGACCCCGGCGTCAGCCGCTTCTTCTTGTCCCTCGAGGACGACCTCATGCGGCTGTTCAACGCGGCCGCGGTCGAGCGGATCATGACCCGCCTCAAGATCCCCGACGACGTGCCCATCGAGCACAAGTGGGTGACCAAGGCGGTGGCCAACGCCCAGCGCCAGGTCGAGAGCCTCAACTTCGACCGCCGCAAGAACGTGCTCAAGTACGACGACGTCATGAACGAGCAGCGCAAGGTCATCTACGGCCAGCGCCAGCGACTGCTCGAAGGCGACGTCGAGGCGGTGGGGCAACTGTCCGACAAGTACCGCCAAGACACCGTCGATGGTCTGCTCGACGAGCACTGCCCGGCCGGGGTGTACCCCGAGGAGTGGGACCTCGAGGGGCTCGCGGCCCGGCTCGAGCAGATCTACGACGCCGAGATCGACCTCGGCAGCCTCGACCTCGACGAGGTCGAGCGTGACCTGCTCGCCGAGCGCATCCTTGCCGATATGGACGCCGCCTACGAGCGACGCACCGCAGAGGTCGGCGGGATTGCGGCGATCCGGGAACTCGAGCGCCGGGTGATCCTGACCATCGTGGACCGCAAGTGGCGCGAGCACCTCTACGAGATGGACGCCCTGCGCGACGGCATCGGCCTGCGCGCGGTGGGCCAGCGCGATCCGCTCACCGAGTACCAACGGGAGGCCTACGACTCGTTCGTCGAGATGATGTCGGGCGTCAAGGAGGAGGCGGTCACCTACTTCTTCCGGGTCCCGGTCGACACCCAGCCCAAGGCGAGTGCCTCAGGAGTCTCGGTCACCGCGGCGGGCGCCGCCGCCACGGCTGCTGCGTCGGGGCGCACCGGCGCCAACGGCGAGGCCGGATCCGACCCGGACTCCGAGGCTGCGTCGCAGCCGGCCTCCGGTGCCGAACGCATCGCCGCTCAGGTCCCGCTGGGTCCGAGCGGCGGCGGCCAGCGCCTGACCTACCAGTCGGGGGCCACGGCCACCGCGACCCCGAGCGTGGGGGCGGGCAGTACGACCACCACGGCCACCGATGGACGGGGACGCAGCGTCGAGGTCCGCAAGGACGGCACGACCGTGCGCCGCATCTCGGCGGGGAGTACCCACGTGTCCGAGGAGCGCAAGGTCGGGCGCAACGAGCCCTGCCCCTGCGGCAGTGGGCAGAAGTACAAGCGCTGCTGCGGGGCGGCGGGCGCCGGCGGGGCCTGAGACCGCACCGGCGGCTCAGCGCCGGCCGACCGCCAAACGGTGCTCACTCGCAGGTGCGGCAAGGCCGGAGGACCTCGCCGTCGTCGCCCGGTGGCCGGCGGATGGCCGTGCCGCGCGGCCTCGGGACTCGGGTGCCGTCAACTCCACCGCCCACCAGCGGCCGTGGATCCGCTCGAGACGCACGGCCACCGCCGACACCCGATGCCCGGCCCAGGTCAGCGTCACCACCGCCTCGCAGACGTCGGGCGTCGGCTGCTGGGTCGTGACCCGTCGTACCGTCGGCTGCTCGCGGGGACGTTGCGGCCGCGTGCGTTGCAACTGTGCGAGCACCGGCGGCGCGACCAGCGGGGCCAACTGTAGGGCCGCACGTCGGCCGCAGCGGACCTCCGCCCAGGCGCGGACCAGCACGGCAGCCAGGCGTCCCGGGTCGGGCGACAGAGAGGTGTTGCGGGCCGGGACGGTTGGTGTGCTCATGGCTGGACCTCCTGGTGGGCGCCGTCGTCTTGGGCGCCGCTGTGGTCGGGAGGAGTGCGCAGGGGAGTGCCGGCCACCGCGAAACCCTCGAGGTGCTGGCGTAGCCACACGTCGCCCTCGGCAGCCGAGCCGTCGGGTGCGATCGCGTCGACCGTGGCGATCCAGGGCCAGCCTGGGGTCGACGCCAGCGCGATCAACTCCGGGTCCTCGAAGCCGGCGTCCACGAGCGCGTCGAGGGCGGCCAGCGTCAGGTCGGGGTCGAGGACCTCCTCGCGGGGGAGTTCCACGGGGCGCAGGTCCGGGGGACGCACCCACCAGGGGCTGCCGGCGGGGCGCACCCGGTCGTCGACGAAGGCGATGGGCACGGCCAACCGACTGATGCGTACCGCGTGCGGGGCGGCTTCGTCGCTGCGTTCGAGCAGGACCGCGAGCAACGTGACGACCGCCGCGTCGGGCGTGGGGCGCTCCACCGCCTCCACCGCGAGGTGCTCGACGTAGGTGTGGTCCGAGACGGGGCTGATCCCGACCAGTGCCGAGCGGGGCTCGATGCCGGTCAGCCAGGCCCGGGCAACCGCCACCGCCAGCGCGGCGGCGTCGCCGTCCTCGGGTCCCACCCGCCAGGCTCCCCGTACCGTGCCGATCGCGATCGGTCCGAGCCCGAGGGGTCCGTCGGCGGCCGGAGAAAGGAGTTCACCTGACGCGGCGACACCCGCGTCGTCGGTCTCGGTGGCGTCGACGGACCGGGGGGGCACCGACGAGGGCCCGCCATCGTCGGCCGCGGTGGGGGCGGGGGCGCGGGTGGGGAGGTGGCCGGCGCCGATGAGACCGGCGACGACCAGCCAGGGGACCACGGCCAGCAGTCGCAGCCGTCGGGTTCGTCGCCGGGTCTCCGGTGCTCGGCGCGGCGCCGTGTTCCGCCCTCGTTCGTCGGACTCCCCGTCGGGTTCGGGCCGATCGGCGTCGAGCCAGTCGTTGGGGCGGTGGCGCATTCGGATGCTCCTGCTCGAGGGCCGGGACGGCTCCACCGACCGGGTGGTCGGCGTGCTCCGGTGGGGGGCGGGGCACCGGGCACGGCCGTGGAGCCGTCCCAGTCATCAACGTACTCTTTCATGCTATTCCATACAACCCCGTTACCGGGTTCTGTGGATGGCCGCCGGCTCCGCGAACCGGGCTGCCCATCCCCGGCTGCCCGTCCCCGGCTGCCCGTCCCCGAACCGGGTGTCACCGCGAACGGCCCGCACTCATCTACGTTGGTGGTCCCGGCAGTCCGCGCCGGGACCGCCCCCGAGCAGGAGCCCGGCACCGCGTGAGCGACTCACCACCCCCGACCCTCACCGATGACCAGCGTCGGACGCGCTTCGAGGCCGAGGCCCTGCCACATCTCGACCGGCTCTACGCCGCTGCGATGCGCTACACGCGCAATCCCGCCGATGCCGAGGACCTCGTCCAGGAGACAATGGCCAAGGCCTACCGCTCGTTCCATCAGTACCGGCCGGGGACCAACCTGCGCGCCTGGCTGTACCGCGTGCTGCACACGACCTACGTGTCGATGTACCGCAAGGCCCAGCGCCGCCCCCAGGAGTCGCCCCAGGAGGAGATCGACGACTTCTCCTTCTACGACCAGCTGACCCAGGCCGGGGGCGGATCAGCCGAGCGGGCCGTGCTCGACGCGATCACGGACGACGTTGTCAAGCAGGCGCTCGCCGACCTGCCCGAGCCCTTCCGCGTCGCCGTCTACCTCGCCGACGTCGAGGGGTTCGCCTACAAGGAGATCGCCGAGATCATGGACACGCCCATCGGCACGGTGATGTCCCGGCTGCACCGGGGAAGGAAGGCGCTGCATCGGGCGTTGGCCTCCTATGCGAGCGCGCACGGGTTGCTCGCGGATGCCGAGGTGGAGGAGCCGTCGTGAGCGCCGAGATTCGCCAGGACGTCGCTGACCTGATCGCGCGGGCCCGAGGGGACGCCATCCTCCCGGGTGCCGCCTGTGGTCCGGCCTGCGAGGAGGCGCTGCTGCGCCTGGAGGCCTACCTCGACGGTGAACTGCCCGACGTCGAGGTGACGGCGGTCGCCGACCACCTCACCGCCTGCTTCCCATGCACCGACCGCGCCAGCTTCGAGCAGGCCCTGCGCACCATCATCCGCCGCAGCTGCGCCGAGCAGGCCCCGCCTGGTCTGCTCGAACGGGTCCGGCTCCGCCTCGAGCAGGCCTGATCCCGGTCCCCGGGTCAGGGCGCGGCGATCTCCCCCTCGGTGTCGAGGAGTACCGGGACGCCCGTCTCCCCCAGCGCGAGCAGCGCCGCCAGCCGGCGATGTTCGGCTGTGGTCCGGGTCAACGTGACCTCGCCCCCGGCCCGGAGCAGCCGCGCGAACGCGGCGGCGAAGCCGACCGCGCCGGCCGCACTGCCCTGAGCGATGCTGCGTCCGACGGCGAACACCTGCTCGTTCAGGTCGCCGGCAGCGATCGTGCGCACGCGGGACTCGCCCGCTGCCGGGCCGCACAGCCACCACAGCCGGTGACCGTGCGCGAAGAGCACCGCCTCCACGATCCAGGCGGCCTGCAGGTAGGCGGCCACGACCGCCACCGCATCCGCGCAGACGGCGCCGGGTTCGGCCACCTCGATGGTCGCGATCGCGGCGGTGTCCGACCTCGAACCGGGGACCTCGAGGTTCAGCCGCGGCTGCGGCACGGTGCTGGCCAACCCGGACAGGGCATCGCGAACTGCCTCCACCAGCTTGGGCGCTTCCTGCGCGGCGGGAGGCGCATGCCGCGCGAGGGCGACGAGCGCCGTGAACGTGCCGGCGAGCTGGTCGGTGGTGTCCAGTTGGTCCTCGAGCGTACGGGCTGCGGCCTCGATTTCCCGCTTGGCCAGGTCGGGCCGCTCGTCGTCCAGGGCCCGTCGTGCCAGGGTGTGGTGTCCGGCCAGGCGTGCCAGCGGGGAGCGCAGGGCGTGCGAGACCTGGAAGCCAGTCGCCTCGAGCAGTGTCGCGGTCAGGGACGCATCCGGCACCTCGGGCGTCCAGGGCACCGCCGACAGCCGGGACCCGTCGGCCGGTGACTGCAGCGTGATCTGCCACAGGCCCCCGTCGGGGTCACGAACCGCTGCCAGGAGCCCGGGCACGTGGTCCCGGGCGCGACGCTGCGCCCAGCCGGTCAAGGCCGGATCCGGCCAGGTCGCTGTACGACAGTCGACGGGTGAACGTGCCGGCTGCCACCGCACCTCACCGTCGACGATCCTGCCGAGGACCACCGCTGCGGGAGGTGTCATCCCACGCTGGGGCGGTCGGCGAGCACCTCGCGCAGCACGGCGCCGATCTCACCGATGACCAGCGGTTTTCCGAGCACCGTGAGGTCGCGACGAGCCGCCTCGTCGTCGATCCCCGGATCGCGACCGGCGGTGACCAGGACCAGGCGAGGCACCTCGAAGCCAGCCAGTTCCACGATGTGGTCGGCGAGCTCGAAGCCGTCGAGCCCAGGCATGATGACGTCGACGAAGACCACCGCCGGGCGCATCCGACCCAAGGTGATCAGTGCCCGCATGGCGTCGGACTCGGCGGTGACGACCACCGGGGTTCCCAACACCGCGCCGGCATCGGCGACCAGCGCCTCGAGCATCCGCAGGTCCGTCGGATCGTCGTCAACGACCAGCACCTTGAGGCCGGCATCGTCCTCGGCGAACTCGGCGGCCATCTGCTCGAGCCGCCGGCGGTGCCGGGGCTGGGGTTCGCTTCGCCCCGCTTCCCAGGCGTTGACCGTGCTGAACGAGACCCCCAGTCGGCGGGCGAGCTCCTCCTGGGTGGTTCGCGAGCGGCTCCGAAGCTCGGCCACGAGCTGCGAAGTCGGTCGGTCGGTACGTCCCATCCGGACTCCAGGCGATCGGCACCGGGTGGGTGGTTCCCGGTTGGCGGGTTGCTCTTCTACCACGTCTCGCCCCGGTGGCGGGACCCGTCCGCGGTCGGCCGGCTGCCACCGAGACGCGCAACGAGGGTGCGCAACGTGCATGCCCTGGTGTTCTCATGGAGTTGAATGTGCGCTGACCCGTAGAGAAGACTATGGTTCCCTCTGCGTCGCTGGCCGGCTCTCCCCCGGGCCGGAGCGATGAACCGGGCGGCACTGGCATCGGCTTCCCCCGCTGATGCCAGTGCCGTCCTTCTCGTGTGCCTTCGTGTGACTCACGGCGTGCGGTTCCGTCCGACCGCTCCACGCAGGGCCGAGGCCAGTTGTTCGCGGGAGTAGGGCTTGGCCAGGAACCCGGTCATCCCGGCACCCAGACACTGCCGCACGTGTGCCTGCATCGCATTGGCGGTCAGGGCGATGATCGCAACCCCCGGACGGCCCCGCTCCTCGGCCCGGATCGCCGCCGTCGCCTCGATGCCATCCATCACCGGCAGTTCGCAGTCCATCAGCACCGCGTCGTAGCGCTGCCGTCGGCAGGCCAGCACGGCGGCTTCGCCGTCGCTCACGTCGTCGGTGTGGCAGCCGAGGTCGCTGAGGTGTGCCAGCGCCAGGGCCCGGTTGGTCGGGTGGTCCTCCACGAGCAGCACACGGACTCCTGCCAGCGTGGTGGCCGGCGCGACCTCGGTGCCAACGGCGGGGTCGCGTGGGGCCGGGTCGACGGCGGGCAGCGGAAGCTCCACCCAGAAGGTCGAACCGCGCCCCGGGGTGCTCTCGGCGCCGACGCGACCCTGCATGAGGTCGACCAGTTCCCGCACGATCGACAGCCCGAGGCCGCTCCCCCCCACGGCTCGGCTCCGGGCGGCGGGCAACTGCTCGAACCGTTCGAACAGCCGCTCGAGGTCGGCAGGGTCGATGCCCACTCCGGTGTCCACGACCTCCAGGCGCACCCAGCCTGGATCCCGTGGTCGGGCCCGGATCTCGACGCCGCCGTGTTCGGTGAACCGCACGGCGTTGTTGAGCAGGTTGGTCAGCACCTGCTGCAGCCGCAGAGGATCGGCCCGCACGGTGGTCGGGAGCTCCGGGGCCAGCACCGCGCGCAGTTCGAGGCCACGCTCGTCGGCGAGCGGGCGGGCGAGGTCGGTCACGTCGGCGAGCAGTTCACCGATCGCCACCTCGACCGGCTCGAACTGCATCCGTCCGGCTTCGATGCGTGCGAGGTCGAGCAACCCGTCGAGCAGCGTGAGCAGCGTGTATCCCGAGCGCTGCACCGTCCGGGCGTAGCCGCGCTGTTGTGGATCGAGCGGGCTGTCGAGCAGCAGTTCGGTCATCCCCAGCACGCCGTTGAGCGGGGTGCGGATCTCGTGGCTGATCGTGGCCAGGAACCCGCTCTTGGCCTGGTTGGCGTTCTCGGCCGCCTGCTTGGCCTCGAGCAGTTCCTGCTCCGAGCGTCGCTGGTCCGTCACGTCGATCAGCGTGCCGACCAGCCCCACGGCACGGCCCTGGGAGTCCCGAGCCACCCGGTGCAACGCGTCGACCCACACCACTTCGCCCGTCCGGGTGAGGAGCCGGACCCGGTGCCGGCGCGCGATGGCCTCATCCGCCAGCAGCGCGGTGCGGTGGGCGTCCTGCCCCGCCCGGTCGTCGGGGTGCAGGAAGGACAGCGACGCCCGGCCGAGTGCCTCGTCGAGCGGGATCGCCGTCAGGTCGACAAAGGCCGGGTTGAGGTAGGTCCACACCCCATCGAGGTCGGTGCGGAAGGTCACCTCCGAGATGCTCGCCAGGATCGTGCGGTGATCGCGCTCGCTGGCCTCGAGCGTCAGCTCCGCCCGACGGCGTGCCAGCGCTCCGGCGATCGCCTCCGCGCCTGCCCGCAGGATCGCGGCATCCCGGTCGGTCCAGTCCGCGCCTCCGCGGATGGTGTCCAATGACAGGTAGCCCTCGAGCCGGCCGGCCACCAGCAGGGGGAGTGCCAGGGCGGAGCGCACCCCCTGGGAGCCCAGCGTCTCTCGCTCCAGCCGGGCGTCGTCGGGCATGGCAGCGACGTCGGGGATCACGATGGCACGGCCCGCGCGAAGCCGATCGAACCACCACGGATAGGCGTCGAGCCGGCGGCGGCCGGTCGGTCGTTCGCCCGTGCAGCCCGGTGCGGTCCACACCCGGGTCTCATCCGCGGTGATGCCGTCGTCGTCGAGCAGCACCAGGTGTCCACGCTCGGCACCGCACAGCCGGGCGAGGTCCGCGAGCGCCGCGTCGACCGCGCCCGGGAAGTGCGCGGCAGACTCGAACCGCGATGAGACCTCGGCGATGGTGGCCTCGGCTTCGAGCTGACGGCGCGCCGCGGCCTCGGCCTGCAAACGCGGGGTCAGGTCGGTGAGCGTGCCCACCGCGCGGCGGGCACGCCCAGCACCATCCCGGCCGATGACGCCACGCAGCAGCACCGGTACGACGCGCTCGCTGGGATCCTTGACGCGGAACTCCAGTTCGAAGTCGGTCATCTCGGGGTTGCGCAGCCGCTCCTCCAACGCCACCCGGACCCGCTGCCGGTCTCCGGGGTGCACCAGTTCCTCCCAGATTCCGGGCCGAACGGGGACACGCCACAGGTCCTCACCGACCGACTGCTCGTCTGGATCGTGGCCGACGAAGCGCCACCACACCGGGGAGTGCAGGACCTCACCGGTGTCGAAGTCCCAGTCCCACACGGCCGCATCGGTCGTGCTCAGCGCCAGCGACAAGCGCTCCTCGGCCTGCTCGGCGGCGAGCTTGGCGGCGAGCAGGGCGGCCTCGCGGTCCCGGCGGTCGAGCGCGTTGGTGAACAGTTCAGCGAGCACCTGCAGCAGGGCGCGCTCGTGGTTCGTCCACACCTTGGGGGCGCGCACCGCGTCTAGTCCCACGAACCCGAGGCACTCGCCGTCGCGCAGCAGTGGCAGGGCGAGCAGGCTGCAGATCCCCTGAGGCTCGAGCGTTGCCCGGATGCTGCTTTCGGGCGGAAGGTCGGCGACCCGTGGGATGTGAACGGCCTCTCCGCGCCGGTGCGGTTCGGTCCAGTCGGATATGGCCACCAGCGGGACCTGCTGCAGGCGGCCGATCATCGGCTCGATCCCCGCCGCGCACCACTCGTGGGTGTTCGTGGTCGTCTCCGCCGCGAAGTCGTAGACGAAGAGGTAGGTTCGGTCGACGCCGGTGAAGCTGCCAACCATCGCCAGCGCTCGGTTGATGGAGCGGTCGAGTTCGTCCAGCGGAGCGTTGACCAGGCCCACGGCGAGCGCCATCACCAGCCGCTCGAAGCCTCCCGCGTCGGTGGGTTCCGGGGACATCGGGACCTCCCTGGCTGCCGTCTGCTCCCCGCGGGTGACGGCACGCCCTACCAACGTAGCGTTCGCAGGGCCCCGATCGGCTGGTGTGGGGAGGCGCCGGTTAGGCTGCCGCCTGCCCCGCCCGCTTGCCTGTGAGGTCCAAGCATGTCCGACCGTCCCGTGCTGGTCACCGGCGCCGCCGGCTTCATCGGCTCCAACCTCGTGCGTCGGCTGCTCGAGGACGGCCACCGTGTGGTCGGCGTCGATGACTTGTCGACCGGCTCGCTGCGCAACCTCGCCGAGGTCCGCGAGCAGCACGCGGGGCGGTTCGAGTTCGACCGGCTCGACATCCGCCAGGGTGGACTCACGCCCTTGCTCGAGCGGTGCAGGCCCGAGGTCGTGCACCACCTCGCGGCGCAGGTGGACGTCCGGGTGAGCGTCGAGGACCCCGTGCACGACGCTTCGGTCAACCTGCTCGGCACCCTGCAGATGCTCGAGGCAGCCCGCCGCAGCGGCGTGCGCAAGGTCGTCTACGCCAGCTCGGTCGGCTCGTTCGGTGACACCCCCGAGACCGTCCTACCCATCGACGAGGGCTTCGACGCCCCGGCGCTGTCGCCCTACGGCGCCTCGAAGCGGGTCGTGCTCGACTACCTGCACACCTACCAGCAGCTCTACGGCTTGGCGTTCACCGCGCTGACGCTGGCCAACGTCTACGGGCCGCACCAGACCACTTCGGGGGAGGGCGGGGTGGTGGCGACCTTCACCGGGCGGATGCTCGCCGGTGCGCCCTGCACGATCTACGGCGACGGGACCCAGAGCCGGGACCTGGTCTATGTGGACGACGTCGTGCACGCCTTCGTGCTGGCCGCCGATCGGGCCGACGGTCAGCGGTTGATGATCGGTACCGGGCAGCGCACCGCGGTGCTGACCCTCTACCGGGCCCTGGCCGCTGCGACCGGCTACGCACACGAGCCGGTGTTCGCCCCGGCCCGCCCGGGCGAGATCCTGCACAGCAGCGTGGACGCCCGGGCCGCGAGCCGGGAGCTCGGCTGGAAGCCGTGGACCACCTTGGAAGAGGGGCTCGCCGCGACGCTGCGCTGGGCCTCGGCCGCGCACGGCGACTGACTGCCCGCCGGCCACTTGCTGCGCGGTGGTCGTTCACCCTCGGCTAGGCTGGCAAACTGCGGGTATTCCCCGCAGTGCACGAGGAGATCCAGATGTCGTACGCCCAGGAGGTTGGTGAGCGGCTCCGGCGCGTGCGCACCGAACGCGGGTTCTCCCTCCAGGATGTCGAACGGCTCTCGGAGGGGCGTTGGAAGGCGGCGGTTATCGGCTCCTACGAGCGAGGTGACCGCAATATCAGCGCCACCCGCCTGTTGGAGTTGGCCGAGTTCTACGAGGTCCCGGCCTCCGAGGTCCTACCCGGCGATGGCTCGGCTCGCCGCTCAGAGGAAGGCGGGGCAATCATCATCGATCTCGAGCGGCTCGAGGCAGCCGGTGACCCCTACGAAGGCGTGCGTCGGTACTGCGAGTCGATCCAGTTGCAGCGCGGCGACTACAACCGACGGGTGCTGTCGATCCGCGGCGAAGACCTGCGGGCGCTGGCGGTGATCGCCTACACCAACCCCGAAGCCCTGGTCGAGGCGCTGCGGAAAGCTGGGATCATCGCCCCGAGCTGAGCGCGGACCGATCGGGGTCTTCCAACCGGTCTACGCGCCCTGCAGCCGCACGTCGGAGCCGCGAAAGCCGCGGTCATGGCCGGCGGAGTCCGGCTCGGTGGTCTGAGGCACGCCCTGAACCCGCGCCGGTCGACGTGGCGTAGCCGGTCATCTGCGTCCGGTTGCGTACGCCGCGTCAACAGCCCGCACGCGGCTCACGGTCTGTTGCTCGTAGGGCGCACAACGCAGGGCGAAAAGCGCACACTTCGACGTGCCGGGAACGACTGACGGCGCCCGGCCGGCAGCCCGTACGTGCACGTCCGCGGACCGGCGATCCGTGGACCATCATCCGGCCGTCACGGCTGGACCAGTGGGAAGCTCGGACCATGACTGGGGCACGTAGTCGTCACCGCCATTCGGACGGCACCACGACCGATTCACCACCGGCTGGAGACCGCGGGTGAAGCCTGAAGAACGGTGTTCGACAACGGTCCCGACGACCTCGCCCCGCCGCGGTGACGGCGGTGGGTCTCTGTGCTCAACGGTGCCCGTCCAGGTGCTGGTCGACCGGCTCGTCGACCGGCTCGTCGACCGACTCGTCGACCGACTCGTCGACCTGCCGGTCAGCGTTCCCGTCGACCTGCTCGGCAGCGCTCCCGTCGGGCTCGTCGAACAGCGCGGCCTCGGATTCCTGCTCCTCGTGGTCTTCGTCGGGTCGCGACCGAATCGCACGCTGCTGCTCGGCCCGGTGGCGCGCCAGAGCCGTGCGCCGCCGTTCGAGGACGGGCCGGTAGGACATGAGTCCGTGGGTCAGCGGCAGCAGTCCCAGTGCCAGGATCACGTCACCGATCGAAACGATCGACCGTAACAGTGGGATCGCCCAGATGCCCCCGAGCCAGGGCAGCAGGGTGTCGTCGGTCAGCGGCGTATGCCTGCCGACGGGGATGCGGGTGCCCTCGAGGCCGAGTGCGTCGATCGCTGCCCGATCCACCGGCATGCCGCCGTTGGCCGCGATCACCGTGGCGTTGAGCACGAGCCCCGTGCCGATGAGCAGCACGCCGGGCAGGTGCCGGTTGCGTAGGACCCAGATCAGCACCAGGACCCGGCTGCTCACCAGCGCCACGGACACCGCCGTCTCGCCGTTCAGGATCAGGTGCTGACGGGCGGCGAACTCCACGCCGGCCTGCACCGCCAGGCCGAGGAACAGCAGCCCCGACCAGCGCATCGGCGCGTTGGCGATGCGGTGCAGGCGCCCACCCCGCAGGTAGGACACCAGCACGGCCAGGAGCAGGACGGTCAGGGTGAAGGGCACGGTGGCCTCGCGGGCCTCGCAGAGGGCGGATGCGGATGCGGATGCGGATCTTGCCATGCGCGACTCCTATCCTCCAGCACCCCGGGACCGAGGAGGCGTTGGTGAGCGTGATCCGGCAGCAGCAGGGTCAGGTGCTGACCCTCACCATCAACCGACCCGAGGCGCGCAACGCGCTGAACCCCGAGGTTCTCGAGGGGTTGATCGCCGGGTTCGAGGCGGTCGGAGAGCTCGACGACGTTCGAGTCGTCGTGCTGACCGGTGCCGGCGACCGGGCGTTCTGTGCCGGTGCCGACCTCGCCGGTGGCCTCACCGCCGACGCAAGCATCGTCGAGCAACACGAGCAGCGTGGGATGCTGCGCCGGCTGTTCGGGGCCGTCGAGGCCCTCGAGGTGCCGCTGGTCGGACGCATCAACGGTCACGCCTTGGCCGGTGGACTCGGGGTGGCGCTCGCCTGCGACCTGCTGATCGCCGCCGAAGACGCCGCGTTCGGGACTCCCGAGGTGCGGGTGGGGCTGTGGCCGTACGTCATCTCAGCGCTCATCGTCGAGCATGTCGGGCCCAAGCGCGCGCTCGAGCTGATGATGACGGGCGAGCGGCTCACCGCCGCCGAGGCCGAGCGATGGGGGCTGGTCAACCGGGTGGTGCCCCGCGACGAACTCGACGCGGCCGTGGACACGCTTCTCGCCCAGTTGCTCGCCGGCGCCCCGCTCGCGCTCGCGCTCGGGCGCCGCTCGTACCACGAGGCCCGTTCGATGTCTCCCTCGGGAGCGATGGCGTACCTGCATGGGATGCTCGACCTCACCGTGCAGACCGAGGACGTCGCCGAGGGCATCGGGGCCTTCTTCGCCAAGCGGGAACCGCAGTGGAAGGGTCGCTGAGCCGCCGAGGATGGTCTCGGCGGGCGCCGGGTCGCGGCCGGCTGACTACCCTCCCCACCCATGACTGATTCCCCCTCCGGCCGCGCCGACGGCGGCGGCACCCAACCCGCGGGTGGGGGAGGCCGGCGTGGGTCGGGACAAGGTCGTAGCGGGGGGCGCTCGGGCCAGGGCGGCAAGGGCCAGGGCGGCAAGGGCCAGGGTGGCAAGCGCCAGGGTGGCAAGGGCCAGGGTGGCAAGGGCCAGGGTGGCAAGGGCCAGGGTGGCAAGGGCCAGGGTGGCAAGGGCCAGGCCGGCCGCAGCGGCGCACGGGACGACGGCATCGACGAAACCGTGGCCGAACTCTCCGGGCCGCTGGGCCGCGTGCTCGAGCGGCTCCCCGAGACGCAGCGTCGGGTCCTGGAGTTGCGTATGGGCCTGGCCGACGGTCACCCCCACGACCTCGCCGACACGGCCCGGGCGATGGGCATCTCGCTGGGCGAGGCCCGCGAGATCGAGCAGCGCGCCTTCGAGCACATCCGCGAGGCCGTCCCGCTGGACCAACTCCAGCGCTTCCTGCAGCGCTAGGTCGCCGACGGTGTCCTCGCTGCAGGAGTTGGTGGAGAACCGGGCCGGGCTGCTCGGCGCCGCGGTCGACACCCTGCAGGTGATCACCTCCGACTGGCAGATCCTCGCCGACCTGTCGTTCTCCGACCTGCTGATGTTCTGCCGCAACCCCGACACCTGGGAGCTGACGGTCATCGCGCAGATGCGGCCCTACACCGCGCAGACCGTGCACCACGAGGACCTCGTGGGCCGCACCTTCGCCGCAGATCATCGGCCCACGGTCAGCCGGGCCTTCGAGCAGCGGCGCATCATTCGTGATGGCGACACCGACTGGTCCTCGGGGGTGCCGGTGCGTGAGGAGGCGATCCCGATCCCCTACGACGGGGACATCATCGCCGTGGTCACCCGCGAGGCCAACCTGTCCACGGTGCGCTCACCCTCCCGGCTGGAGCTGACCTACCTGCAGGTGGCCGACGAGCTGTCCCAGATGCTGGCCGAGGGCGCGTTCCCGTTCCCCGGCGAGGACCCCGAACGTGAGCTCGCGCCTCGGGTCGGCGACGGGCTGCTGCGCATCGACCCCGACGGCATGGTGGTCTACGCCTCGCCCAACGCCATCAGCGCCTACCGCCGGCTCGGCGTGCTCGACAACGTGGTCGGTCGCAACCTCGCCGCCTATGACCTCGACGACGAGGCCGTCCTCGAGGCACTCGCCGATGGAGAGCCGCTCGAGTCCGAGGTCGAGGCCCGAGGTGCGGTGGTCCTGCGCCGGTTGGTCCCGCTGACCCGGCAGCACGAGGTCCTCGGCGGGCTGATGCTGGTGCGAGAGGTCACCGAGCTGCGCCGCCACGAGCGGCTGCTGATGTACAAGGACGCCACGATCCGTGAGATCCACCACCGGGTCAAGAACAACCTGCAGACGGTCGCCTCGCTGCTGCGGTTGCAGTCACGCCGGCTGACCTCCGACGAAGCGCGCGACGCACTCGCCGAGTCGGTCCGGCGGATCTCGTCGATCGCGCTGGTGCACGAAACGCTGTCGCAGGACTCCCGGCAGCGCATCTCGTTCGACAAGGTCGCTCAGCGGCTGATCGACATGCTGGCGGTGAGCCTGACCGGCCCCGACCATCCGGTGCACATGGGGCTGGAGGGAACGGCCGGCGAACTGCCCGCCGAGGTCGCGACCCCGCTGGCCCTGGTGGTCAGCGAGCTGCTCCAGAACGCGGTCGAACATGCCTTCCCGGACCGCGGCGGACAGATCACCGTCGTGCTCGAGCGCCGAACTGCGAGCCTCCACCTCGATGTGCTCGACGACGGCGTGGGGGTCAGTGAATCCTGGACACTGACCCGCGACGCCAACCTCGGACTGCAGATCGCTGCGACCCTGGTGGAGTCTGAGCTCGGCGGCACCCTGGAGGTGTGCCGCAACGAGCCGGGTACGCGCTGTTCGCTGGTCCTGCCGCTGCCCCGGTGACCCGGGGTGTGGCGACCTCGGAGGTACTCAGCTGGCCATGCGGCGGCGGCGCTGACGGGCCCGCTTGAGCGTGCGGCGCTCGTCCTCGGTCATCCCGCCCCACACGCCGGCATCCTGGTTGCTGGCGATCGCGAACTCCAGGCACTGCTCGCGCACGTCGCAGCGGGCGCACACCTTCTTCGCGGCGTCTGCCTGCTCGACGGCCGGGCCGGTCGTCCCGATCGGGAAGAACAGCTCCGGGTCCTCGTCGACGCAGGCAGCGCGGCTCCGCCAGTCCATGGGTTCTCTCCGGGGATGGGGTGGTCCGTCCGACCGTCGGCAGCGCGGATCGGGACCGTTCGGACGCGCGATGCGGGGGAGGCTCGCGCTTGTGAAGAATTGCTCGAACGCACCGTAACGTCCGACGCGCATCTGTCAAGAGTTGGTCCAGACATCCGCTTGCAGAGGTTCGCACGTGTGCGTTGATCGCGCGGCGAGCCCGCCGTGGCCCGGGGGCACGCTCCTGGTCAGGCCCCCGGGGTGGGCGCAGTGATCACCCGCAGCGCTTCCCTGACCGCGCTGAAGTGCACGTCGTGGTGCTCGCCGGCGTAGTCGCCGTCGACCATCAGCGGCTGCGGGGTGGTGGCCGAGAGCGTGAAGTGGTCCAGATCGTGCAGGTAGCGCACGTCGGGGGAGTCCACGTGGCTGCCGTCACGGAACACCCGCGAGATGATCGACAGCAGCTTGGCGGTGCCGACCGCCCGGATCGCCAGCACGTCGAGGCCGGCGGAGAAGTCGGCCTGCGGATGCACGTGCAACGGGCGCGAGCCGAGGTACGTGTAGGGATCGGCGTTGGCCACGATCGTGATCGCGAACGGCCCGGCCGTGCGTCCGTCGGCCAGGCCCACGGTCACCGCCGGCGCGTGGCGCTGCTCGCCGGCCACCCACTCCCGGGTGGTGCTCCACACGAACGCCAACTGGCGCAGGGAGCGCTTGAGTCCGGCGCGCTGCTCGACGTGTCGGACCACCGCCGCGTCGAACCCGAACCCGGCGTTGAACCCGAAGTAGCGCTCCCCGGCCTGCCCGAGGGTGATCGTGCGGGTCCGGCCCCGGCGCAGTTCGTCGAGCAGGATCGAGGTCGCACCGACCGCGTCGTTGGGTAGTCCGAGTGCCCGCGCGAACACGTTGGCGCCCCCGCCGGGGATCACGCCGAGCATCACCGAGCTGCCCGCCAGGCCCTGGATGACCTCGTTGGCGGTGCCATCCCCGCCAAGCGCGAACACCACGTCCACGCCTTCGTGCACCGCCCCGGCGGCGATGTGCGTGGCATGGCCGCGCTGCTTGGTCGCCTGGACGTCGAGGTCGAGCGTGGCCGACAGCGCCGACGCGATCACCTCCCGGACGCGATCGTCGGTCGCCGTCGCGTGGGGGTTGAACAGCAGCAGGGCGCGCACCGGGCCTCCGCGGGGTCGCGCGACCCGGGCGGGCCGGGTCCGACCCGTGAGCCTAACGAGGCCCGCGGGGCGGTGGTGCACGGCGGACCGCAGCGGCTTGGGGGCTCAGCCCAGGGCCCGGTCGAGATCGGCGAGCAGGTCGTCGACCGCCTCGATGCCCACCGATAGTCGCAGCAGGTCGTCAGGCACCTGTAGCGCGGTCCCGGCGACCGACGCGTGGGTCATCGCCCCCGGGTGTTCGATCAGGCTCTCGACCCCGCCGAGCGACTCCGCGAGCCAGAACAGCTTCGTGCCCGTGGCGACCCGACGGGCTGCCTCGGCGCCGGCGGCGACCCGCAGCGACACCATGCCGCCGGCCGCCCGCATCTGACGGCTGGCCAGCTCGTGGCCCGGATGGCTGGCCAGCCCGGGGTAGCGCACCTCGGCCACGCGCGGGTCGGCCTCGAGGAAGGCGGCGATGCGTGTGGCGTTGGCGCAGTGCCGCTCCATGCGTACCCCCAGGGTCTTGATCCCCCGCAGCGTGAGCCAGGCGTCGAACGGCCCGGGCACCGCACCGACGGCGTTCTGCAGGAATGCCAACTGCTCGGCGAGCGCTGCCGAGGTGCAGACGGCCCCGCCGACCACGTCGGAGTGGCCGCCCAGGTACTTGGTCGTGGAGTGCACCACGAGGTCCGCGCCGAGCGCTGTGGGCTGCTGCAGGTAGGGGGTCGCGAAGGTGTTGTCGGCCACCAGCCAGGCGCCGTGGTCGTGGGCGAGCGTGGCCAGCGCAGCCAGGTCGAGCACCTGCAGCCGCGGGTTGGAGGGCGTCTCCACCCACACGATCCGGGTCGTCGGGCGCAGGGCGGCAGCGACCGCGTCGAGGTCGGTGAGATCCACCGCCGAGGAGGTGACCCCGAAGCGGGCGTGGACCCGGTCCAGCTGCCGCCAGGTGCCGCCGTACACGTCGTCGGCGATCACGACGTGGTCGCCGGGCGCGAGCAGCCGGAACACGGCGTCCTCGGCGGCCAGCCCCGACGCGAAGCTCACCGCCGCCTCCGTGCCCTCCAGCGAGGCCAGCACCGTCTGCAGCGCGGTGCGGGTCGGGTTGCCGGTGCGCGCGTACTCGTAGCCGCGGTGCTCGCCGACCCCGTCCTGCACGAACGTCGAGGTCTGGTAGATCGGGACACTGACCGCCCCGGTGTGGGGATCGGGGTCCTGCCCGACATGGATCGCGCGGGTGTCGAACTCCACCGTTCAGCCCTCCCGGCCGGCGAGGTGGGCGAGCAGGTCCGCCCGGGTCAGCACCCCCACGACCTGCCCGGCGTCGGTCACCAGCACCGCCGAGGATCCGCCGGTCAGGGCCGCGAGCACCCCGTCGAGCGCGGCGCCGGCGTCGATCGACGGCAGCGGTGGCTGCAGCACCTCGACGACCGTGCGGTGCATCACGCCGGCGTCACGCAGCGCGGTGGCGAGCAGGTCGTGCTCATGCACCGTGCCGAGCACGTCGTCGACGCCCGGACGCTCGGGCGCTGCCTCGCGCAGCACGGGCAGCTGCGACACCCCGGTGCTGCGCAGCACCTCGATGGCGCGGGCGACGGTCTCTCCCGGGCCCAGGTGCAGCAGCGCAGGCAGCGCACGGTCCTTGCCGGCGAGGACCTCACCGACGGTCCCGGCGTCGGCGGTGTGCTCGATCAGCCCGTGCTCGGCCAGCCAGGTGTCGTCGTAGAGCTTGGACAGGTAGCCGCGGCCGGAGTCGGGCAGCAGCACCACGATGGTGGCGTCCTCGGGCTGGGTGGCGGCGTAGCGGTGGGCGGCGACCAGTGCGGTGCCGCACGACCCGCCGACCAGGATGCCCTCCTCACGGGTGCAGCGCCGCGCCATGGCGAAGGACTCCGCGTCGGACACCCGCTCCCAGACGTCGACCACGTCGCGGTCGAAGGTGGGGGGCCAGAAGTCCTCGCCGATGCCTTCGACGAGGTAGGGGCGCACGGTGTCGCCCGAGTACAGCGATCCTTCAGGGTCGGCGCCGACCACGACCACGCCGGGCTTGCGCTGCTTGAGGTAGCCGCCGACGCCGGTCGCGGTGCCCCCGGTGCCCACGCCGCACACGAAGGCGTCGATCTGCCCGGCGGTCTGGCGCCACAGCTCGGGGCCGGTCGAGTGGGTGTGCGCCCGGGGGTTGCTCGGGTTGAAGTACTGGTTGGGCTTGAACGCTCCGGGCTGTTCGGCGAGCCGGTCGGACACCGAGTAGTAGGAACGCGGGTCGTCGGGCTCCACCGCCGTCGGGCACACCACCACCTCGGCGCCATACGCCCGCAGCAGGGCGATCTTGTCGCCGCTGACCTTGTCGGGGACGACGAACACGCAGCGGTAGCCGCGCCGGGCGGCGACGATCGCCAGGCCCACGCCGGTGTTGCCCGAGGTCGGCTCCACGATCGTGCCGCCCGGAGCGAGCTCGCCGGCGGCCTCGGCCGCGTCGATCATCGCCAGGCCGATACGGTCCTTGACCGACCCGCCCGGGTTGAGCATCTCGAGCTTGGCCAGGATCGTTGGCGGCACGTCGGCCGACAGCCGGTCGAGCGCGACCAGCGGCGTGTCTCCGGTCAGCGCCAGCAGGTCGGGGGCGACCTCGCGCCCGCGCGCATCGCGGTGGGTGGTGATCATGGCCCCTCGAGCGTCGTGGTCGTGTCGTGGTCGGCCGGTGGCGACCGTCGCGCAGGCTACGAGGCCGCCGGCTCGGTGCCCCGGCTGCGGCGGGAGAACCCTGCGAACTCTCGGGCGGAGCGCAGATTCGCCCGCGCCCGCTCGGGGAAGTAGGCGGCCCACCAGGAACATAACTGTTGAGTTATGTGTCTGGTGTGGGCGTCTTCGCTGCCCTCGCGGATCCGACCCGCCGTGCCTTGCTGGACCAGCTCCAGCGCGATGGGGAGTGCGCCGTGAGTGAGCTGGCGGCGGCGCACGCGGTGTCGCAGCCGGCCGTTTCCCGTCATTTTCGAGTGCTGCGTGAGGCAGGGCTGGTGTCCGTACGCCAGGTGGGACGGCGACGCTGCTCCCGGATGGAGGCCGACGGGCTGCTGCCCCTGGTCTGCTACCTGACCAGCTTCTGGGACCAACGCGTTGACGCGCTCACGCTGGTCCTGGACGACTTCGAGGAGGAGTCGTGAGCTACGCCTACGATCTGCGACGTGAGCTGCCGTACCGCCCCGAGCAGGTGTGGCGCGCACTGACCCATCGGGTCCTGCCGTTGCGCTGGTTCCTGCAGTGCGACCAGGACCTGGCCGAGCTGCCCATCGGTCGCCGGTTCACCCTGACCGACCCAGTGCCAAGGGCTGGTCCGGGATCCTCGACGGAAACCAGCCCCACGACGACGACCCCCACCCCTGACGCACACCGGCGCCCGTCAGGCGAACCCGATCGCGAGCGCGACCAGGGTCGTCCTCACGCAGCGGAGCAGGGCTACGTACGTGTGTCGATCGGTTGTGGAGGACGTCGTGCTCTCCGCTCTTCGAGCACGCGGCGAAACGTTGTGCTTGACCTTGCCCCAGGGCCAAGGCGCATGATCGTGGTGGTCGTCGCGGTGGAGGCAGGAAATGGTCAGCGCACGAGCTCGCTACACGATCGGCCGTTTCTCGCAGATCACCCGGCTGACGCCAAAGGCCCTGCGGCTGTATGACGAACTCGGGCTGCTCCGGCCCGAAGAGGTCGACGGCGCCACCGGGTACCGGTACTACACGTTCGCACAGGCACGACGTGCCGCAGCGATCAGCCTGCTGCGGTCGGTCGACCTGCCGTTGGCGGATATCGCTCGCATCGTGGATGCGACCACGGTCGGGGAGGTCCGGGTGCTGCTGTCGGAGCATCGAGCGACGCTCGAGGCAC
>SLLJ01000447.1 GCA_007134165.1 Nitriliruptoraceae bacterium
CGCCGGCCGCGCGGGCCGCGAGCACCGCGTCGCGCAACGCCAGCGGCAGCGCCCGGGCGGTGGCCCGCTGGGCGGGGTCCAGCCGCCGGTTGCGGCTCGAGCGCGCCAGCCCGTCGGGCTCGCGTACGGTCGGGGCGGCCACGACCTCGACCGGCAGGTCCAGGTCGGCGACCAGCCGTTGCACCACCGCGAGCTGCTGGCGGTCCTTGCGTCCGAACACGGCCAGGTCGGGGCCGACGATGCCGAGCAGCTTGGTGACCACGGTCGCCACCCCGTCGAAGTGGCCGGGCCGTGACGCCCCGCACAGCCGGTCGGTGAGCCCGGCGACGTGCACCGTGGTCAGCGCCGGACGCGGGTAGATCTCGGCGAGCGCGGGCGCGAACACCGCCACCGGCGCCTGGGTCGCGAGCGGTGCGAGGGCCTGCTCGTCACGGGCGAGGTCACGGGGGTAGGCGGCGAGGTCATCCGCACGGTCGAACTGCGTCGGGTTGACGAACACGCTGACCACGACCGTGTCGGCCTGAGCCGCCGCCAGCCGCACCAGCGCGAGGTGCCCTTCGTGCAGCGCGCCCATGGTGGGCACCAGGCCCACCCGGTGGCCGCTGCGGCGGGCAGCGGCCACGTGGGCACGGACCTCGGCGATGGTGGTCAGGCGCAGCACCCGGGCTCCCGTGGCTTACGACGGCGTGTCCACGCTAGGCGAGAGCAGCGCGGCGAGCAGCGCGTGCTGGTCGGCGGGCAGACCCGGCGCGACCTGGGTCAGCAGCACCTGCGACAGCGACCGGTAGGCGTCGGCGAGTTCGGGCAGGTCGCGCTCGAGGGCGTCGAGGTGGGTGCGCACCGTGCCGACATCGCCGCGCACGACCGGGCCGGTCAGCGCCGCGGCACCATGCTCGAGCGCGTTGGCGGCGCTCGCCCGCACCAACGGACCGAGGAACGCCGCCGGATCCTCGATGCCGGCGGCAAGCAGCAGCCGCCGGGCGAGCACCACCGCCGCCCCGACGGTGTTGGAGCCGACCGCGAGCCCGGCGTGGTACAGCCCCCGCACGTCGTCACGCAGGTCGGTGGGCTCGCCGCCGAGGTCGGTGACCAGCGCATGCGCCCAGCCGCGGTCGGCGCTCCGGGCGCTCACCGCCCACGCCACGCCGAGCAGCAGGTCGGGGTCGGTGCTGCCCGCCGGCACCGTCATGGCCGGGTGACACCCGGCGGTGCCGGCTCCGGCCCGGGCTGCGGCCGACAGCACCTCGAGCCCCCGCGAGCCGGCCACGTGCACCACCCGCCGACCCTCACCGACCGCCCCGGCCAGCGCCAGCTCACGGGCGAGCGGCTCGAGGGCGTCGTCGGGCACGGCGAGCACGACCAGCCGGCCCCGTCGTGCCGCCTCGACGACGTCGTCGCAGGGCCGGGCGCCAGCCACCAGCTGGGCCAGCCGCGCACGAGCCTCGGGCTGCCCGCCGCCGACCGCCCGCACGCGCCAGCCGGACCGGGTCAGC
Source organism: Nitriliruptoraceae bacterium (assembly GCA_007134165.1). GTDB lineage: Bacteria > Actinomycetota > Nitriliruptoria > Nitriliruptorales > Nitriliruptoraceae > SKJO01. The sequence continues at coordinate 1,494 of SLLJ01000447.1, forward strand.
GCCGCGGCCAGCAGCGTGCCGAGGCGGCCGGGACCAAGGATCGCGGCGTCGCGCTCCCCCGGCGGGCTCACCACGGACCGAGCTCTTCGCCCTCGGGGCGGGAGAAGCTGGCGCGGCCACCGACGGGACCCTCGGGCCGGGCGCGACGCCCGCCGGGGACGTCCTCGAGCCGCACGACCAACTCGATGTCCTCGATCGGAGCGAGCGCGGCCAGCAGCGTGGTGAGCCGGCGGCCGTCGGGCAGCCGACCGCCGGGCAGCACCTCGAGCAACGGCACGAGTACGAAGGCGCGCTCAGCGATGCGGGGATGCGGCAGGGTCAACGTGGGGGTGTCCAGCACCTGCTCGCCGACCAGCAGCAGGTCGATGTCCAGGGTGCGCGGCCCCCAGCGCACCTCCTGGCGGCGGTCGCGGCCGAACGCGGCCTCGATGAGCTGGGTCTCGGCCAGCAGCGCGTGCGGGTCGAGCGTGGTGCGCGCCCGGACCACCAGGTTGTGGAACGGCTCCTGCTCCACGCCGCCCCACGGGGGCGTCTCGTACACCCCCGAGAGGTCCTCGACCGCCAGCCCGTCGACGTCGTTGAGCGCGTGCACCGCCGCGGTCAACGTCTCGAGCGCATCGCCGACGTTGCTGCCGAGTCCGAGCAGCGTGAGCTCGCTCATGACCGGCTCCGGTGCAGCGTGACCGCGACCTCCCGGGCCACGACCGGCAACGGCGCGTTGGGCTTGTGCACGGTGACCCGCACCCCCGCCACGCGAGGATCCTGCAGGCAGCGCTCGGCGAGACGTCCGGCGAGGTGCTCGATGAGGTCGCAGGGCTCGCCGGCCACCACCTCGGCGAGTTGGGCCGAGAGCGTGCCGTAGTCGACGGTGTCGGCCAGCGCATCCGAGCGGGCGGCGGGCCCGAGGTCGACCTCGAGCACCACGTCGACCACGAAACGTTGCCCGTAGGTGCGCTCGTGGGGCAGCACCCCGTGGTGCCCGAAGACCTCGAGCCCGGTGATGGCGATGTGGTCCACGTCTCAGCCTCCCGGCGTCGGTCGGGCGGTGGCCACCGCGTGGGCGAGCGCCACGGCCCGTCGGGTCTCGGCCACGTCGTGCACCCGCAGCAACCGGGCGCCGCCAGCGACGGCCAGCGCGGCCACCGCCAGGCTGGCCTCGAGCCGGTCGCCCGGGTCGTCGACCCCGGTGACCGCACCGAGGAAGGACTTGCGCGACGCCCCGATGAGCACCGGCCGGCCGAGCGAGGTCAGCTCGCGGGTGGCACCCACCAGCGCGAGGTTGTGCGCGGTGGTCTTGCCGAAGCCGAGCCCCGGGTCGACGAGCACCCGCTCACGGGCGATGCCGGCCGCTTCGAGCTCGGCGAGCCGGATGGCGAGATGGTCGAACACCTCGGCGACGACATCGAGGTAGCGCGGGTCGCGCTGCATGCTGCGGGGCGTGCCGCGCAGGTGCATCAGCACGTAGGGCACCCCGAGCTCGGCGACACACGGCAGCAGCTCGGGATCGAACGCGCCGGCCGAGACGTCGTTGACGAGCACCGCGCCGGCCTCGACGGCGGCCCGGGCCACCGCGGCCTTGGAGGTGTCGACCGAGGTGCGCACCCCGGCGGCAGCCAGCGCCGTGACGACCGGCACGACCCGCTCGACCTCGACCTCGACCGGCACGGGGTCGGCTCCCGGGCGGGTGGACTCACCCCCGACATCCACGAGGTCGGCGCCGGCTGCGGCCAGCGTGTGCCCGGCACGCACGGCGACGTCGGTCCGGGCATACCGCCCGCCGTCGGAGAACGAGTCGGGGGTGACGTTGAGCACGCCCATGATCAGCGGCCGCGCCGAGGTGGGCAGCACCCCCGCGGGGGTGTCAAGGTCCGGCGGCGGGGCCGCGAAGGCGGCCAGCGCCCGGCGCAGCGGCGGGGCCAGCGTGGTGCGCTCTGCGCTCGTGACGGCCGCGAGCAGCTCCTCGGCCCGGGTCACCGCGTCGAGCCGACCGTGGTGCACCGCGGCCACACCGCGGGCGGGCAGGGCGGCGGCCACCGCCTCGGGCCGCTGAAGCCCGCCGATCACCAGGTGCGCGGCGCCGTCGCCCAGCCGTTGGCGCACGCGCACCGTGAGCATGGGCCTACAGCCGGCCGCGCAGCAGCGCGAGCGCCTCGGTGCGGGTGGCGGGCTCGTCGCGGAACTGCCCGCGAACGGTCGAGGTGACCGTCTCCGCGCCGGGCTTGCGGATCCCGCGCATCTCCATGCAGAAGTGCCGGGCCTCGATCACGACCATCACCCCGCGGGGGTCCAGGGCCCGCTCCAGCGCGTCGGCGATCATGGTGGTCAGCCGCTCCTGCAGGCCAGGGCGCTTGGCGCACACGTCGACGAGCCGCGCGAGCTTGGACAGTCCCGTGACCTGTCCGTGCTCACCGGGCAGGTAGGCGACGTGTGCGCGGCCGACGAACGGCACGAGATGGTGCTCACAGGTCGAGTGGAACGGGATGTCGCGCATCATGACGATCTCGTCGTGCGACTCGTCGAAGGTGACCGACAGTACGTCGGCGGGGTCGACGAGGAGCCCGGCGAACAACTCGTCGTAGCCGCGGGCCACCCGGGCAGGGGTGTCGACGATGCCGGGACGGTCGGGGTCCTCCCCGATCGCTTCGAAGATCATGCGCACCGCCTGCTCGATCTTGTCGTGATCGAACACCGCCGAGGGCTCGAGCCCGGTGATGTGGCGGATGCGAGCGGCGATCTCGTCCTCCGGATCGGGTTCGGCGGGGGGCTGGGGAAGCGGGTGCACGGACACGTTCGGCTCCTGGCGCTGGGGCGGTGTCGTGGGTGCTTCGTCGCCCGTCAGGCCGTGGACGAGCCCGGCTGAGCATGCGCACGCGCCTGACCGTTGCCGCCGGTGCCGTTGGTCGCGCCGACCCGACGCAGCCGTTCGACGACCTCGCTGGGGTCATCGGCGATCGGCGCGGGCAGCGCACGACTCGGGCGCTGCCGAACCGGGGTGAGCAGGTCGAGCAGCCGCTGGCCCTCGACGGTCTCGACCTCGAGCAGGGCGGCCGCCAAGCTCTCGAGCACGTCGTCGTTCTCGACCAGCACCTCGAGTGCCTCGTCATGGGCCTCGTCGAGCAGCGCGCGGATCTCCTCGTCGATCTGGAAAGCCACCGCCGAGGAGTAGTCGGGCTCGTGACCGAACTCCTTGCCGAGGAACGGCTGGGAATCGGAGTGGCCGAGCTTGATCGGCCCGAGTCGGGAGCTCATGCCGTACTGGGTGGTCATCTCCCGGGCCACGCTGGTGGCCTTCTCGATGTCGTTGGACGCCCCGGTGGTGATGTCGCCGATCTTGATCGACTCGGCCACGCGGCCACCAAGCATCATCGCCAGCTTGTCCATCAGCTCGCCCCGGGTGGCGTACGAGCGGTCCTCGGTGGGCAGCGCCATGGTGTAGCCGCCGGCGCGGCCACGCGGGATGATCGTGATCTTGTGGATCGGGTCGCTGTGGGGCAGCGCATGCCCGACGATGGCGTGGCCGGCCTCGTGGTAGGCGGTGATCGTGCGCTCACGCTCGCTCATCAGGCGGGACTTGCGCTCCGGGCCGGCGATGACCCGGTCGATGGACTCGGCGAGTTCGGCCGCGGCGATCTCCTGCTTGCCGAACCGGGCGGCGAGCAGGGCCCCCTCGTTGATGAGGTTGGCGAGGTCCGCACCGGTGAAGCCCGGCGTCTGGCGGGCGAGGACCGACAGGTCGACGTCGTCGGCCAGTGGCTTGCCCCGCGCGTGGACCTTCAGGATCGCCTCGCGGCCGACCAGGTCGGGCCGGTCGACGACGATCTGGCGGTCGAAACGACCGGGGCGCAGCAGCGCCGGGTCGAGGATGTCGGGCCGGTTGGTGGCCGCGATGAGGATGACGGCGGTGCGCTGGTCGAAACCGTCCATCTCCACGAGCAGCTGGTTGAGCGTCTGTTCACGTTCGTCGTGGCCGCCGCCCATCCCCGCCCCACGGTGCCGGCCGACCGCGTCGATCTCGTCGACGAAGATGATCGCCGGGGCGTTGGTCTTGGCCTGCTCGAACAGGTCACGCACCCGTGAGGCGCCCACCCCGACGAACATCTCGACGAAGTCCGACCCGGAGATCGAGAAGAACGGCACGCCGGCCTCGCCGGCCACCGCCCGGGCCAGCAGCGTCTTGCCGGTGCCGGGCGGGCCGAACAGCAGCACGCCCTTGGGGATCTTGGCACCCATCGACTGGAACTTGGCGGGGGTCTCGAGGAACTCCTTGATCTCGCGCAACTCCTCGATCGCGGAGTCGGCCCCGGCGACGTCGGAGAAGGTGACCTTGGGGGCGTCCTTGGACACCTGCTTGGCCTTGGACTTCCCGAACTGCATGACCCGGCCGCCACCGCCCTGCATGTTCTGCATCAGCAGGAAGAACACGACCAGGATCAGCATGAACGGCAGCACCGTGGCCAGGATCGAGGTCAGCGCGCCGGGCTGCTCGGGGTCGAACTCGACCGATCCGATCAGGCCCTGGTCGATCCAGGTGGCGATTTGCTCGTCGTTGATGTCACGGTTGTAGGTGGTGCGGAACGGCCGCGAGGCCCCGCCGTCGCTCAGCTCCCCCTCGATGGTGTCGGAGCGGTTGCCGATGCGGGTGACGGCGAGTTCCCGACCCGAAAGCTGCCCGGCCTGGACGGCAGAGGAGAACTCGGTCCAGGTCAGCTCGCCGGGCGCGGCCGCACCCTGCACCATGCTTACGCCGAGCCACATCGCCACCACGAGGGCGATGACCCACGGCAGTGGGCCCTTGAGGTAACGCTGGCCAGGCTTCACTCGGCACCCATCTCGTCCGTCCGGAGAGAGTTCGATGCTACCACCGACCCCGGTTGCCACCCGGGAAAGACGCCAGCCGCGTTGGGGCCGCGTCGGGCGCCGGGCCGCCGGGCCGGGCGCCGGAAGGCCGGGCTGGGCGCCCGGGGGCCGGGCTGGGCGTCGGACCGGCAACCGGCCCAGCAGGCGGGCCAGCAGCCGGGCAAGCAGCCGGGCCAGCAGCCGGGCCAGCAGCTGGGATGCCACTCTCAGCGCTCATCCGACCACCCTCCGCGCTAGCCCGGCGGCTGAAAGATCCCGCACCGCCCGCAACGGCACCAAACCCCCGCACACGAAGGTTTCGTGCACCCGCCCGCCCGTCACCACCGGCAGAGAACAGCCCGGCCCACTACCGGCCAACGCAACCGGCCCGACGGCCATCGGAGGCTCGCAGGCTGCCGAACCCCCAAGAGTTCGGCAGCCGGACCGGCACGCTCAGCGCTCAGCCGACCACCCTCCGCGCCAGGCCGGCGGCTGAAAGATCCCGCCCC
>SLLJ01000464.1 GCA_007134165.1 Nitriliruptoraceae bacterium
GACTGCTCGGAGATGGCCATGTGACTCGCATTGGGGTGGCGGGGGCTCGCACGGATGACGGCGCGCGGGGTACCGCGCACCGCCCGGAGCAAGGTACCAACGGCGCCGGCTCAGTCGTCCTCGTCGACCGAGGCGCCTCGCGGTGGATGGCGGTCCAGCAACCGGCGCATCACGGGCAGGACCACGGGTGCCACCAGCGTGGTGGTGACCGCGATCCCCACCGACCCCTGGAACAGCAGCGTGGGGCTGCCCCGCTCTTCCCCGAGCAGCACGGTCAGCAACCCGTACCCGAAGGTGGCGAGTAGGGCGCTCGCGAAGGCGATGAGGATCGGCGCCGACAGCGAATCCGATGCGAGATAGGGGCGCGCCGAACCGACCGCGAAACCGACCGTGGTCCACACCAGCGCGGCGAGCCCGGCCGGGGCCTCGAGCACCAGCAGGTCGGTGAGCAGACCGGCGGCGAAGCCGACCCGCAGCCCTCCGAGCGCCCCGTCGTGCAGCGCCACCGCGATCACGACCAGCAGCAACAGGTCCGGGCGGACACCGGTGATGCCGATCGCCGGCAGCAGCGCGGTCTGGATGACCGCGGCACTGATCAGCAGCGTGGTCAGCAGCAGTAGGCGCGAGATCACCAGGCCGGGCCTCTGCGGGCCGCTGCCTGTGCGTCTGGCGCCTGCGCGTCCGGCGCCACCTCGGCGTCAGGATCGGCGTCAGGATCGGCGTCAGGATCGGCGTCAGGATCGGCGTCAGGATCGGCGTCAGGATCGGCTTCGGGGTCTTCGCCCGGGTCTTCGTCCGGCGGATCGAGGGGATCGGGTGCGAGGAAGGGGGGAACCTGCGGCGGCGTGAAGGGCTCGTCCGGGGTGGCGCTGAGTGGGGGCAGGTCCTCCACCGGCTCGTGCACCACCACCAGCACGTGGTGCAGCCGCGTGAAATCGACGAAGGGCTGCACCCGCACCTCGCGCCGCAGACCGGTGACCGTGGCGTCCCCGACGTCGGACACCGTCCCGATCGGTAGGCCGGCCGGGAACATCCCCCCCTGGTACGCGGAGGTGACGACCTCGTCGTCGACCTCGATGGCGACGTCGGGATCCAGGGGCCGGAAGGTCATGGGCTCCCCGCCCCGACCGTCGATCGGGCCGATCTCCCCGTTGCCCGCCAGCCGGGCGGCCGCCGAGAAGTTCGGGTCGATCGCCAGCAGCACCCGCGAGGCCCGCGAACCGACCTGGACGACCCGACCGACCAGCCCGTCGCGGTCGATGACGGGCATGCCCCGACGTACACCGTCGTCGCTCCCGACGTCGAGGGTGACCGTCCACTCGAAGGTGGACGGGGCCAGGGCCACGACCCGGGCGGCGATGGTGTCGACATCGCGCGATTCGGCCATGTCCAGCAGCCGGCGCAGCTCGTCGTTCTCGCGCTCCAGGTCGATCATGGTGCGCCGACGCTGCTCGAGCACCTCGACGCGCTCGCGCAGCTCACGGTTCTCGGACGCGGTGTTAAACACGTCGCCGACGCTGGACACCCCGTCGACCACCGGGCGTACGAGCACCATCACCCCCTCCTGCACGGGACGCAGGACCGAGGTCACCCCCCCGCGGACCCGCTCGACCAGGCCGTCCTCGCCAGCGCGGAAGTCGATGGTGACCACCACCAGCGCCACGAGCACCAGCACCACGAGCACGATCCGCGCCCGACGACGCTGCGGCATCACTCACTCCTGCTCGGACGCGTGGCCGACGGCCCGCCGCAGCGGCCGCGGCAGGGATCAGTGACGCGACGAGGAGATGAGCACCTTCTTGAGTGCCTCGAACTCCTCGAGGCACTTGCCCGAACCCACCGCTACCGAGGACAGAGGGTTGTCGGTGATGTGGATGGGCATGCCGGTCTCGTGCTTGAGCCGCTCGTCGAGGCCCTTGAGCAGACCGCCGCCACCGGTGAGCACGATGCCCTTGTCCATGATGTCGGCCGCGAGCTCGGGGGGGGTCTTGTCCAGGGTGTTCTTCACCGCATCGGTGATCGCGTTGACCGGCTCCTCGATCGCCCGGCGGATCTCGTCGGAGGACACGATGATGGTCTTGGGCAGCCCCGAGACCAGGTCGCGTCCACGGATCTCGGCGTGCGGCTCGTCGGGCAGCGGGAACGCCGAGGCGATCGCCATCTTGATCTCCTCGGCGGTGCGCTCGCCGAGCATCAAGGAGTACTCCTTCTTGATGTAGGCGATGATGGAGTCGTCGAGTTCGTCACCACCGATGCGGATCGACTGGGAGGTGACGATGCCCCCCAGCGAGATCACCGCGACCTCGGTGGTGCCGCCCCCGATGTCCACGACCATGTTGCCCGCCGGCTCGTGGACCGGGAGCCCCGAGCCGATCGCTGCGGCCATCGGCTCCTCGATGATGTAGGCGGCTCGCGCTCCGGCCTGAATGGTGGCCTCCTCGACCGCGCGCTGCTCGACACCGGTGATGCCCGATGGGACGCAGACCACCACCCGCGGCTTGGCCAAGAACCGGCGCTTGTGGACCGCCTGGATGAAGTAGCGCAGCATCTTCTCGGTCACGTCGAAGTCGGCGATGACCCCGTCCTTGAGCGGACGGATGGCCATGATGTGCCCCGGCGTGCGCCCGATCATTCGCTTGGCCTCGGACCCGACCGCCAGGATGGCGCCGTTCTTGGTGTTGATCGCCACCACCGAGGGCTCGTTGAGCACGATGCCCCGCCCCCGGACGTAGACCAAGGTGTTGGCGGTGCCGAGATCCACGGCCATGTCACGACCGAGGAACTGGAAGGAGTTACCGATTTTCGCGGCCACAGGCGGACCTACCGTTGCAGGGTGCGGATCGGGACGGGCGCCCGCCACCGGGGCCGGTTCGACGCGCCATCGGGCGGTGTGCAGCGGCCTGCTGCACGGCCGGAGAGCGCCGGGACGGGCACGACCCCGTCGGTGGGCGAGGCGCGATGCTACCACCGCGCGGATCCACGCCGGTCGGGTTCGGGCGATCACCGCCGGCCCATCGGTCACCGCCGACGGACCGGGGCCACATGGACGAAGGGCCATGGCCGCATGAACGAAGGGCCAGGTCACCCAGGCTCTGCACGGCGTGCTGCCCGGCTCGCGCTCACGCGGGGACCGCGGTCAGGCCGGACGGAAGCCCTCCCGGGCGACCGGTGCGGCGTGCTTCACCATCACGTGGCGCAGGACCGTGTGGGCCTGCACCGAGGCCTGGGACAGATCCGAACCGAACCCGGAGGCCTTGACCCCGCCGTGCGGCGCCTCCGAAGCGATCGGAAGGTGGTCGTTGACCCACACCACGCCGGTCTCGAGCCGGTCGGCGATGCGAAGCGCGCGGGCCCCGTCGCGACTCCACACCGAAGCTGCCAGCCCGTAGGGCACGTCGTTGGCGACGTCGATCGCCTGCTGTTCGTCCTCGACCGGCTGCACGACGAGCACCGGGCCGAACACCTCCTGCTGCACGATCGCATCGCCCGCGTCCACGTCGGCGATCAGGGTCGGCGGGTAGAAGAACCCCGGCCCGGCCGGCAGGGTGCCTCCGCATACCACCTGGGCGCCCCGCGCTCGCGCGGCCTCGACGGCGGCGTGCACCCGGTCACGGTGGACCGCGGAGATCAAGGGCCCGAGCTCGGTCGCCGGATCGTTGGGCGGTCCGAGGCGGATGGCCCCGAGCACGGCGGCCAGGGCGTCCACGACCTGGTCGGCGACCGAGCTCTGCACGACCACACGGGTCGCCGCGGTGCAGTCCTGACCGGTGTTGTAGGTCGCGCCGAGCGCGATCGCGGCCGCCGCATCCTCGAGATCCGCGTCGTCGAAGACCACCGCCGGCGCCTTGCCGCCCAGTTCGAGGTGCAGCCGCTTGAGGGTCGGCGCCGAGGCAGCCATCACCGCCCGGCCGGTCGCGGTGGACCCCGTCAAACTGATCATCGCGATCCCCGGATGCTGCGTCATCGCCGTGCCGAGGTCGTCGCCCCCCACGAGCACCGACAGCACCCCGTCGGGCAGCCCCGCCCGCCCCGCGAGCTCGGCCAGGCGCAGGCTGCTGCGGGGGGTCTGCAGGGCCGGCTTGAGCACCACCGGGCACCCGGCGGCCAACGCCGGGCCCAGCTTCCAGGCGGCCATCACCAGCGGGAAGTTCCACGGGGCGATCGCCCCGACCACCCCTACCGGTGCGCGGGTCAGAAGTGAGGTGTAGCCGCGCGTGAAGCGTCCGGTGCCCGTGCCCTCCACCGAACGGGCCGCCGCCGCGAAGAACCGCAGGTTGTCCACCGCGAACGGCAGCTCGCCGTCGCGCACGGTCGCCACGGGCTTGCCGGTGTCCGCCACCTCGAGGGCGACGAGCCGGTCGGCGTCCGCCTCGATCGCGTCCGCGAGCGCGTGCAGGACCCCGGAGCGCTCGGCCGGGGTGGACCCGCCCCAGCCGTCGTGGTCGCGCAGGGCGCCGCGCCCGGCCGCGACGGCCACGTCGAGGGTGCCCGCCGTCGCCTCGCGCAACTGGCCGGAGGACTCGCCGGTGACCGGGTCAACCAGCGTGCGCACGGCCCCGTCGGTCGTGACCGCCCGGCCCGAGATCACCGCCGCCTGCGTGGGTTCCACCTCGACGTCTCCCTGGTCGTCGTGCGCCGGCTGTCGGGCACCGTGCGCTTGACGCTACCGCCCGGGTCGAGTAGCAAGCACGCCCACACCCCGACCGGGAGAGAACCCCCATGGAGCCGCGCACGATCGTCTTCTGGCCCGAGAGCGCCGCTGGACCGACCAACAACTGCATCGGGATCGGCCACGTGCTCGCCCAGCGCGGCCACCGGGTGGTGTTCGCCGTCGAGTCCTCCTGGGAGGGGCGACTGACCGCGCTCGGCTTCGAGGAGTACCTGGTCGACCTCGCCGAACCGCCGGCAGGGCCGGTCGACGCGGGACAGTTCTGGAAGGACTTCATCACCGAGACCGCTCCGGAGTTCCGTCGGCCGACCATCGAGCAACTCCAGACCGTGACCGCACCGATCTGGCAGGAGCTGATCGACGGCGCCCGCTACAGCCAGGAGCGGCTCACCTCGATCCTCGACGAGGTCGATCCCGACGTGATCGTCGAGGACAACGTCGTCGCCTTCCCGGCGCTGCTGACCACCGACGCCCCGTTCGTACGGCTGGTGTCGTGCAACCCGCTGGAGATCCACGACCCGCTGCTGCCGCCGGTGTTCTCCGGGCTGCCGACCACCGACGACCGCGACTGGCCCGGCTTCCGCGCGGAGTACGAGCGCACCCACCGCGAGATGTGGGAGAGCTTCAACGAATGGGTCATCGAGCAGGGGGCGCCCCCGCTCCCCGACCTGCAGTTCGTCCACACCTCTGAGCACCTGAACCTCTACCTGTACCCGCAGGTCGCCGACTACCAGCGCTCGGTGCCGCTGGCACCCACCTGGCAGCGGCTGCCGTCCTCGGTACGGGCCACCGACGAGCCCTTCGAGGTGCCGGCCGAGCTCGCTGAGGGGAACGGGGCGCTGGTCTACCTCAGCCTCGGATCGCTGGGCTCGGCCGACGTCGAGCTCATGCAGCGGCTCGTCGACGTGCTGGCGACGACCGACCACCGGGTGATCGTGTCGAAGGGACCCCGTCACGACGAGATCGAGCTGCACGACCGGATGTGGGGCGCCGAGGTGGTGCCCCAGACCAACGTGCTGCCCCAGGTCGACCTGGTCATCACCCACGGCGGCAACAACACCACCACCGAGTCGCTGCACTTCGGCAAGCCGATGATCCTGCTGCCGCTGTTCTGGGACCAGTACGACAACGCCCAGCGCATCGATGAGCTCGGACTGGGGGTACGGCTGGACACTTACGGGTTCGCCGACGAGCAGCTCACCGACGCGATCGACCTGCTGGCGGCCCACGAAAGCCTGCGCCAGCGCATGGCGATGGACGGGCGCCGGATCCGCGCGATGCACGGCACCGCGATCGCGGCGGACCGGATCCTGACCGTGGCCGAGGAGCACGCCCGGCGCTGATCACAGGCACCCTCGGCGCGCGAGGCTGACCCAGCGCTCCCCACCCACCACCAGGTGGTCGAGGAGCTCGACGCCGATCAGCTCCCCGGCCCGGGCCAACCGGCGGGTCACGGCCTCGTCGTCCCGGGAGGGTTCGGGGTCGCCGCTGGGATGGTTGTGCGCCAGCACCAGCGCGGCCGCGTTGGCCAGCAACGCGTCGCGGAACACCTCGCGGGGTGCCATGAAGGTGTGGTCGAGGCTGCCGATGCTGACCACCGCGACCTCGAGCAGCCGGTGCTTGGTGTCCACCAGCGCGGCCACACAGCGTTCACGGTCGGCGCCGGCCACCTGCGGGACGAGCAGTTCGGCCGCCCGCTCCGGGCTGGTGATCTCGACCCGGTCCAGTCCCCCGGGCAGGAGCCGGATGCGGTCACACCCTGGACAGGGGGTGTCGAGCAGGACCCTTCCGTGCTCAGCTCCGTGCCGCCAGCGCCACGGCGAGCGCGGCTCTGGGGGGTGCGTGACGGCGGACAGCGTCGCTGCCGCCGGGGTTGCGGACAGCGTCGCAGCGCCCGTGGCAGTGCGAGGGTCCTCGGCGGCGATCGTCGGGTGCATCAGCGGGCTCCTGGTCCCCCGCAGCCTGCCCGACGACGGCCCGGCTGTCGCCCCGGACGCCCACGGGCCTGGGGACAACCCGACCGTTCCTGATGTTTCAACTTCTGTCTACGGCCGGTGGTGTGCCGTTCGTGGTGCCGTGCGAACGGTGTTGACGGCTGCGTGTCACATCCGATGGTCGTGTCCCACGAGGCCGGTTGTGCTGGCCTGATGGTTCACGTGCGGTGGCAC